>JAGXGS010000074.1 GCA_024636585.1 Thiogranum sp.
CGATTTGTTGTGGTGTTGAATACACCGCGAGCGCTGCGCCCGCCTCACCGAAGGCGCGCGAGTAAGCCAGCACCGGAACCTGGTGGCGGTAGGTGGTCAGTAGCAGGCTTCGAGTCGTGCGGCTGTTATAGATCAGCGGATCGGCAATCGCCAGCAGCAGGTCCGAGCTTTCCAGCAGGCGATCGAGGGACGGCAGCAGGTCAGCCTGGTCGCTTACCTGTTCAGTGACCAGAGCCATTTGATGGCTGGCAGCCAGTCTGCTGAGTTCCTCGCGCTGTTGCATCGACGTCGGCCCCAGTAGCACGCCGATGCGCGTCTCTTTCCCGAAACTACTGCTGATGATGTCGAACAGGCGCGACAGGGGTTGATCAATAAATACGGCACTGCAACCTTGCTCCGGGCAATGCAGTTCATCGCTTTGCTGAAGGTGTTGCCAGCTGGCCTGCGGGATCAGCGCATAGAGCACCGGCGCATCAGGTTGCTGCTGGCGAACTGCCTGGGCGGCCTGGATGCCCAGCGCCACCACCAGTTCATACCCGGATAAGGTCGCAGCCTTGTCACCGACCAGGGTTTCGGCGCTCACAGTAGACGTGGTAACCGAGACTGGATTGCTATTCTGCAATGCCTGTTGCGCGTGTTCGATGAATTTGAGGTAGGGCGAAGTGGAATGGCTACTCACGAACAGCACCCGAACCGTCTCGGCCAGCACCCCGGTCGCGCTAGTCAGCGACAGCAGGATGACTGCCGATCGCAGGAACTGTTGGAGGTGAAATGTCCGGCCCTGGCGTCGCATACTGTGTCTATTTAAAGTTTATGGAAATCGAGCCATAGGCACGTCTATCGATAATATTTCTCAGGCGGGTTTCCTGTTCATCATCAAGCAGGTTCTGCACCACCAGTGCCAGAGTGTAATCGCGTTTCGCAGTGCTTATGTCACGCGCCAGACGGATATCGACGCGCTTCTGTTCGCCGCGGATGTCATTGGTCTCCAGCTGTTTCATTTTCGACAGGTAATAAAAGCCCAGGCTGGCGCTATATCCGCGTCCGAAGTCATGAATGGCCAGCAGGTTCAGCATGTCGGAGGGACCGGCATTGTCATACTGCCGGCCGCCGGCGCCGGACTTGATTGCCTGGTGTGTATAACTGATATTGATGCGATTGCCGTTGCCGGGCTGGTATTGCGCTGACAGTTCGATGCCTTTGATGCGCGCTTTGCCGTCATTGGCGAAGAACCGGGCGGTGCCGTCGAGACCTTCAGCATACAGAGTGCGTTCGAAGGTAATCAGGTCATCCAGGTCGTCGTAAAACAGCTTGGCGTCCAGGGTAGTGTGAACAGCGGGGAAATTTCCAATATAACCGAGCGCCCAGGAGCTGATTCGTTCCGACTCGATATCGCCGGCATCGAACAGCAATACGTTGGCAGGGATCGGCACCCGCAGACGGTAGTCCGGTGACTCTTCGAACAGGAACGGATCGCGGTAGGCGCGCGAGTGGGTCAGCCGCAGCGCGTGATTTCTGTGCAGGCGCTGATTGATCGACAGGCGTGGCGAAGTGTGGGCTCCGCCTGTATCACTGTTTTCATACGTCACGCCCGCATTCAGCAGCGTGCTTTCCGAGAGATGATACTCGGCGTTGCTGAACACCCGCCAGGAATCATTCTCGACATCCTGCCGGGTGTTGAAAAACAGCGGCCCGTTCACTGTATCGCGGCGTGCACCCAGCCCCCAGACCAGCCGCAGCGATGCTGCCGGCGTCAGGATCTGCTGGATTTCCGCGTCGTAGCGATCACTGGTCAGGCGCTCGTCCATGATCAGTTGTGCGCCACCCAGAGCGGCGATTGGCGAGGTTTCATACTCGTCGATAGTCTTGTTCTGGTTGTGGTACAGCTGCAGCGACAATTCCTCTTCGCCCGACAACGAGCGGGTCCAGCGTAGTTGCTGGAACTGGCTGTAGGTGCGCTTCTGATGGTCGGGTACCAGCTCGTCGAAGACATTATCTTCGCCCTTGGGTCCGCTGTTGTGGCCGAGTTGCACCATCAGTGCGTCGTCGATGTCGAGCTGGTAATCGCCGCGCAAGGTGACCAGCGCCACTTCCCGGTAATCATGACGTTCGTCGAAACCATCATCTTCGCGCCAGGCAGCGGTAACCCGGAAGTCGAGTCGCTCGTGATTGCCGCCGTGGCGCAGAAAGCCTTCCCGGAGGCCATTGGTGCCGACATTGGTCTTCAGCAAAGTGCCCCGATCAAGCACTGCGTGACGGGTAATGATATTGATCACGGCGGTAAAGGAGTTAGCGCCATAGCTTGCAGCGTTGGGGCCACGGATCACTTCGATACGTTCAATATCATCGATGGTCAATGGCAGGTCGGTCCAGGACACGCCACCAAGCGCCGGTTCGTAAACCGAGCGGCCATCCACCAGTACCTGCATCTGGCGGGAGAAGTTATCCGCCAGCAGGTGATAACCAACTGCCTGGGTGTGGCCGTCGTTGTAGTTGACGATAAAGCCTGGCGCCAGGCGCAGCAGGTCCGGAATCTCGGTAAAACCGGAAGCCAGTATCATCTGCCGGTCGATGATGCTGGTGGCGACAGGTGCATCGGCTACCGACTGGGGCAGGCGCGACGCCGAAAGCACTACCGGCAGTTCATTCAGGAAAACCGCTTCCGATAACAGTGGAGCCTCCGGCTGCGACGCCTGTATCGGTGGTGCGAACGCCAGCGGGAGTAACAGAAGAAGAGAAGTATTCGACCTTCGAAAAATCCGGGCACCAATCAGTGTCCGATACCACAACCTGCTCATAAACATCATGACTGCACTACTTTTCTGGTTATCAATACTTGCGCTGCGAACAAGTTGCGGTGTCGTCGTGCGACAGCCGAACGATGTTTCTGCGACTGCCACTATCGTAGGGAGAAGAGCCAGTAAAAGCAACGGAATATCTGTGGCTGATTGGTCATTACCACCGCCATCCAAGATTGCCGCGGCGCTTCGCCCATAGAACCCCTTCGGGGTTCATTACGGGTACCTGACCCTTCGGGTCAAGGCATCGCAATGACGGGGCATAAAAAAACGGCCCGTTGCGGGGCCGCTTAATGTCTGCCAGCGATGATGCCGTGCGATTACTTCTTGCCAGCGCGCTCCAGGGCTTCCTTGATGACTACATCCGCCACATTCTTCGGACACTGCATGTAGTGCAGGAATTCCATGGAGAACTGGCCACGGCCGGAGGTCATGGTGCGCAGGTCGCCGATGTAGCCGAACATTTCGCTCAACGGACACTCGGCCTTGATGCGAACATTGGTCGCGCCCGGTTCCTGTGATTTGATCATGCCGCGACGACGGTTGAGATCGCCAATGACGTCACCCACGTGGTCTTCAGGCGTGAACACATCGACTTTCATGATGGGTTCCATCAACTGCGGACCCGCTTTCGACATGCTCTGTCGATAGGCGGCGCCGGCTGCCAGTTCATAGGCAACTGCCGAGGAATCGACCGGGTGGTAACCACCGTCGATCAGGGTGACCTTGAAATCCAGGCATGGATAACCGGCAAGGACACCGACGTCCTTGCTCTTCTTGAAGCCCTTGTCCACGGCCGGCCAGAACTCACGCGGCACAGTACCACCGGTGACCGCCGACTCGAATACATAACCGCTGCCGGCTTCACCCGGTTCGATGATGTAATCGATCTTGGCGTATTGTCCGGAACCACCGGTCTGCTTCTTGTGCGTATAAGTGTCTTCGACGCGCTGCGTAATCGTCTCGCGGTAGGCCACCTGTGGCTTGCCGACCGTCACTTCCACGCCGTGCGTGCGCTTGAGGATGTCGACCTTGATATCGAGATGCAGCTCGCCCATGCCCTTGAGAATGGTTTCGCCACTGTCTTCATCAGTCTCGACGCGGAAGGAAGGATCTTCCTTGACCATTTTGCCGATAGCGACGCCCAGTTTTTCAGAAGCGGTCTTGTCTTTCGGTGCCACTGCAATCGAGATGACCGGATCCGGGAATACCATGGGTTCCAGCGTGGCGGGGTTCTTGGGATCACAGAGTGTGTGACCGGTCTGAACATTCTTCATGCCCAGCACGGCGACGATGTCACCGGCCTGTGCACTGTCCAGTTCCTCGCGTGAGTCGGCGTGCATTTCCACGATACGGCCAATGCGCTCGGTTTTCCCGGTAAAGGTATTGAGCACGGTCGAGCCCTTTTCCAGCCGACCGGAGTAGACGCGGATAAACGTGAGCGCACCGAACCGGTCGTCCATGATTTTGAACGCCAGCGCGCGCAGCGGTTTCTCCGGATCGACAATTGCGAAATTACCGGTTTCATTGCCTTCCAGATCCACTTCCGGCTGCGGAGTGACTTCGGTCGGGTTGGGCAGATAGTCCACCACCGCGTTCAACACCAGCTGAATGCCCTTGTTCTTGAAGGCCGAACCGCAGTAAGTCGGGAAAAAGTCCAGGGCAATGGTGCCCTTGCGAATGCAGGACTTGATTTCGTCGATAGAGGGTTCGTCACCTTCAAGGTAACGCTCCAGCATCGCGTCATCCTGCTCGACGGCTGTTTCCAGAAGTTTTTCGCGCCATTCCTCAACCAGGTCGGCCATGTCGGCTGGCGGATCGGTGATTTCATAGTTCATGGGATCGCCACTGGCATCCCATATCCAGGCCTTGCGAGTCAGCAGATCGACTACGCCACTGAAGTTTTCCTCGATGCCAATCGGCAAGACCATGACCAGCGGCTGCGCGCCCAGCACGTCCTTGACCTGCTTCACGACGCGATAGAAATCGGCGCCCATGCGGTCGAGTTTGTTGACGAGGATGATGCGCGCGACTTCAGAATCATTGGCGTAGCGCCAGTTGGTCTCGGACTGGGGCTCGACGCCGCCGGAGCCGCAGAACACGCCGATACCGCCATCCAGTACTTTCAGGGAGCGGTACACTTCAATGGTGAAGTCGACGTGGCCGGGCGTATCGATGATGTTCAGCCGGTGACCGTCCCAGGCACAGGAGGTGGCAGCGGACTGAATGGTGATGCCGCGCTCGCGCTCCTGGTCCATGAAGTCGGTGGTACTTTCACCATCGTGCACTTCACCGGTTTTGTGAATCTTGCCGGTCAGCTTCAGTATGCGTTCCGTGGTCGTTGTTTTGCCGGCATCAACGTGGGCGAAAATTCCTATGTTTCGGTAGTTCGATAAATCAGTCATTACATTACTCTGCGGTTGATCAATTGGTTGAATGCGGCTTGCTGACCACGTCCCACATCCTTGCGTGGCGCCGGTTTCCTGTGAAAACAGCGGCGCGGCATTATAGCAAACGGGGGTAAGATGTGTATGAGATTCGAAGGGTGGCTTCTTCCGGCACAATAATTGTGGGAAAGTCGCCCCTGCATTCACGTCAGGAGTCATTAATATGTACGCTACCGCTGAATTTCAAGTGGTCCCGATCGGCACCGGGGTGTCGGTGCGGCGGGAAATCGCCCGGGTCATCGAATTACTGGGTGAATACGACTTTATCGTCGAAACCCATGCCTCAGGCACCAATATAGAGGGCGAACTGGCGGATATTCTTGCCGCGGTCACCCGGGTGCATGAGGTTCTGCACCGCGAAGGCACTGTACGGCTGGTGAGTTACCTGAAGCTGGAAACCCGCACCGACAAGCTGCCGACGCTGGCCGGAAAGCGCCTCCTGGCCTAGGGCGCCGGGGAGGCCGGCAACAGCTCGGTTATCAGTTTCACGACCTCGGGATGATCGAAATTACGGCCGCCCTGGGCGACATAGAGCACGCGGCCCTCGGGATCGAGAATAAAAGAAGACGGCAATCCTTTGACCCCGAAGGCTTCAGCGATGCGGCTGGTCGGGTCGAACAGGATCGGGAAGCTCGGATAGACCTCCAGTTGGCCCATGAACGGGAAGACATGTTCTTCGGTCTCCCACTGATTGATCGCCAGGACCGTGAATGGCTGATCGCTGAGCTTCTGATACAGGCGCTCCATGGACGGCATTTCCTCGATGCAGGGCGGACACCAGGTGCCCCAGAAGTTGACCAGCACGACTTTGCCACGATAATCGGCCAGTTCATGCGTCTCGCCGTCGAGATCCTTCAAGACGAAATTTTCCGGCGTAAAAGGCTTCTCCAGACGCGTGAGCGTATGGCCCAGTGGTTGTGCCGCCAGAGCGCCGGTGAACAGGCACAGGCACAGGCATAACAGGTAAGACGGCTTTGAGGTATCAGCGATCCGGTGCACAGCGGACTCCTTCAATCGTGCCGGTCGAGGTTTTACCCTCGCGGGTCCAGGAATAGGTAAGATCGAATGTTTCACCATGCTGCAGATCGTAGGTGGTAAAACCCTGCGACCAGTCGCCGACCTGGAAAGTCTGCTCATCGGTCAGCAATGTCCATTTGAACGGTATCCCGGCCTGACGCCATTCCGCCAGCCATTCGGATTTCAGTTTCGGCCGCCCGCGTTCGCCATCGGCGCTGCGAAACTGCCAGTCCGCCAGATTCCATGACAGCGGCGTATCCGAGGTATTGCGGACGATGGTGCCGAACACGCACCATGAAGCAATCCGTTCGGCCTCCGCTTTCGGCAGCCCGCGTGTTGCGTAGGTCGCCCGAATATAATCCGGCAGCACCTGTATGAGTTCGAGGCTGAAGTCGGGATGAGTGGCTTTCCAGCTGGACAGCCCGGTGTCGGGGTCAGTCTGTTTCTCGACCGAGTCTGCTGGCGCAGCGCAGCTGAACAGCAGTAACGCCAGTCCTGCGCCGGACCGGCAGGCAAAACGGCAGGTGCTCGATAAGTGGATCATTTTGATATTGTGCAGCATGCGGCCCAAAGCGCAAATGAATCCGCTTAGAATTCCATCCAGGGAACGCCGCACCGGACAGCGGCGGAGGAACAGGTAATGAAATTTCATCAGGTTGCAGTGGGGCAGCGGTTCGAGCTGGAAGGCGAATGGTATGTAAAGGATCGTCCCCTGACGGCAACGCACGAGGCCAGCGGCCGCTCACGGCTGCTGCGACGTTCGGTAAATGTCAGCCTGTCGGGCAGCCCGGCACCGCCAGCAAGCCAGCAGACGCTGGAGGTGCAAAAGGTGCAGGCGGCGTTCGAGGTTTACCATGCACAGTGCCTGGCCTGCGTGCGTGACCTGCTGGTGGATGCCGGTCCTGCGCGGGCCGCGGCCGTGCACGACCGGCTCGATGCGGCACGGCGCGGGTTCCTCGACGCATGTTCCTGAGCAGAGACCGGCACATTAATAAAGTTACCGGCGCGGCATGCACGTCGTACTGATACTCGTCGCAGTGCTGCTGCTGGCCGGTCTCATCTACCTGCCCAGTATCTGGGTGAATCGGGTGCTGGAGAAATACCGGACTCCGAACGAGATTTTCCCCGGTACCGGCGGGGAACTCGCAATCCATCTTTTAAAAGGACTCAAGCTGGACAAGGTCGGTGTGGAAGAGGCCGAGCCGGGGCAGGATCATTATGACCCGCTGACCCGCACCGTGCGTTTGTCGCCGGATCACTTCAACGGCAAATCGCTGACTGCCATCACCATCGCCGCCCACGAGGTGGGACATGCCATGCAGCATGCTTCCGGATACCCCTGGTTCAAGCTGCGCCATGCGCTGGTGCATGTGGCGCGGGTGTCGGAAAAGTTCGGCAGCGTCGCGATCATGCTGATGCCGATGCTGGCCATTGCGACGCGTTCGCCGCTGCTTGGCGGAATCATGCTGTTCGCCGGCATCGGCGCCATCGCCATTGGTACTCTGGTGCACCTGGTGACGCTCCCGGTGGAGTGGAATGCCAGTTTCGGCCGCGCGCTCCCGGTGCTGACCGGTGGCGGCTATCTGTCACCTGACCAGTCGTGGCATGCGCGCAGGATTCTCAAGGCGGCCGCGTTTACTTATCTGGCCGGTTCGCTGGCGAGTCTGCTCAATCTGTACCGGTGGATCGCGATTCTGCGGCGTTGAGCCGCGGAGAAAAAAATGATGTATGCAATCGTCAGTATCATTATGGGCATCGCGTTGTTGAACGCTGCGATGTTCCTGCGCCAGCCGGATATGGTGTTTTTTCCGCAGCGCCAGCTGCAGGCAGCCCCGGACGCCTGGGGCATGTCTTACCAGGACGTCAATCTGCAAACCGCGGATGGAGTCACGTTGCACGGCTGGTATGTGCCGCATGAGCAAGGTCGCCGCACGGTGCTTTTTTTCCACGGCAACGCCGGCAATATTTCCCATCGCCGGGAGTCCATCGAGATTTTTCATGACCTCGGTCTGAACGTGCTGATTATCGATTACCGTGGCTATGGCCGCAGTGAAGGCACTCCGGATGAAGCGGGATTGTATGCCGATGCCGACGCCGCCTGGCGTTACCTTGTCGAAGTTCAGCAGATCAAAGATGAAGACATTATTATCTTCGGACGTTCGCTGGGTGGTGCTGTTGCCGCGGATCTCGGAGCGCGCGTGCAGGCGGGCGCACTTGTGCTGGAATCAACATTCAGTTCCGCGCGTGCCATGTCACGCCTGATGTTTCCGCTGTTGTCCTACCTGATAGTTCCGCGATTCAAGTTCAATGTCGCCGAGCGGGTCAGGGATGTTCATTATCCGGTGCTGGTATTGCACAGTCCCGATGACGACATAATACCTTTCCGTTTGGGCGAGGAGGTGCACGCGGCGGCCAATGAGCCCAAAACTTTTATCCCCCTGGAAGGCGATCACAACAGCGGATTTTTACAGGCACAGGCGGAGTACGAGCAGGCGCTGGCGCAGTTTATCGACGGATTGTGACGGTCATCGCGGCGCGTCGACCGGCCGGGTTGATTCAAGGGCTGAGGCGGGGCCCGATATACTGCGCGCCATTGACGGCAGGGATGAGCGATGCAAAGACTATCCACCGGTTTAATTGCGGGGCTGCTGGCGGCGCTGTTATCTAACCTGGTATTGCTGGCATGGATTGGCCGGACACCGGTCTTCGGCTGGTATCAGGAAAATGGCCTGTTGGAGAACATCCAGCTGTTGTTGCTTTTGCTGTGCGGCGGGGTGTTGGCTGGGCAGCTGTTTCGCTGCACGGAATCGTTGCAGCGACTGGTGTTGCTGGCGGCGCTGCTGCTGGTGTTTACCTTTTTCATTCGTGAATGCGACCTGCGCCTGTACGGCGCAGCGCCGGCGATCACCTACTTCAGCGATGGCGACGGCAGGTACCTGCTGCTGGTTCCCTTATGGCTGGGGCTGGGATTTGCCGCCGTGCGCGATCAGCAGGCCGGGATACGGATGTTGTGGCAATTGCGGTACTCGCATACCGGGGTTCTGCTGCTGCTCAGCGCAGTATTGCTGGTGACAAGCGTTCTGCTGGACAAGAGCGTGGTGCAGATGGCTCCATCCCGATTCTATGAGGAATGGCTGGAAGTTAATGGCTATGTGCTGTTGCTGGCGGCCGCGCTGTCGCTTAGGCTTGGCGGAGTTTTTACTCTGACCCCGAATTCGGGGAACTGAGTGGGGGGTGTTCCGGTGCCGGGGCTACCGCAGCGCCGGAAAGCCGGCTGGCGGGCGACGGTGCCGGGTGCGCTGTTCGTAGGCATAAGCGTACTGCAGCAACTTGTGTTCATCGAAGGGCTGCGCGAGCAGTTGCAATCCGGCAGGCAGACCGGCTTCGGTGAAACCCATGGGTACGGTGATCGCCGGCTGACCGGTGTGCGGTGCGATGGCCGGACTGTTGTTGCCGTGCGGACTGTCGTCGTCGCCGATGTGCCGCGGCGGATTGCTCCAGGTCGGATAGATCAGGGCATCCACACCGGCTTCATCCATCGCTGCCAGCACCGCATCGAGCAGGGCTTTGCGGCGCGGGTCGCCCTGCACATCGACGCAGGGTGGTGTGTGAGCCCCGGGGTCGCGATCCTCGTTCATCGCCCACTGCATGGCTTCCGCGTTATGTTCGAGGTAGGCCCCGCGTGCGGCGACTTCGGCCAGTGATTGAATCGGTGCAGCTTCGCCGAGACTGCGCAGATACAGGCGCAGATCATAACGGAAGCGACTGCAGAAACCGGTCGCGGCGGTCAGTTGTTCGAAGTCTTCTATTTCGAAAGGATCGATAATAACGGCGCCGGCCGCGCGCAGATCCTCGATGGCGCGATCCATCAATTCGAGTATTTCAAAGTCCGCGGTGGGCGTATCGTAAAGCTGTCGCAACACGCCCAGCCGCACGCCCTGCAATCCATCGACATGAAGATATCGGGTGTAATCGTCCTTCACCCGACCAATGCTCGCCGCAGTGAGCGGGTCTGCCGGGTCGTAGCCGGCCAGTACGTTGAACACGATCGCGGTGTCTTCCACATTGCGCATCAACGGTCCACCGACATCACGGTTCGACAACAACGGCACGATGCCGTCGCGGCTGGTTGCGCCGAGGGTCGAGCGCAGCCCGACCAGTGCCAGGTGCGAGGCCGGACCGCGAATGGAATTACCGGTGTCGGTGCCCATTCCGATGATGCCGAAGTTTGCGGCGATCGCCGAGGCGGTGCCGCCGCTGGAGCCGGCCGGCACCCGCGACAGGTCATAGGCATTGTGCGTTTCGCCATGGGTGGAGCTGATCGTGTGCTGGGGACTGAACGCCCATTCGCCCATATTCGACTTTGCCAGCACGATGGCGTCGGCGGCGCGCAGGCGTTGCACCATGAAGGCATCATCCGGCGGCAGCGAACCGCGCATGGCGATGGAGCCGGCTTCGGTCGGCATGTCAGCGGTGTCGAAGTTGTCTTTCAGGATGACCGGAATGCAGTGCAGCGTCTGCAGCGATTTTTGTTGCGCCATCTTCTCATCCAGTTGCCGCGCCCGTTTCAGGGCGTTCGGATTGATGTGAATGATGGCGTTTAGACCGCTCGGATCATCATAGGCTTCGATGCGCTGCAGGTAACCCTGTGTCAGTTCGGTGCAACTGATCTGCCCGCTGCGCAGTGCCTGATGCGCCTGTGCAATGGTCAGCTCGATCAGGTCGAGCGCACCGGTGTCTGTGCTGTGCGGAGGCGCCGGCGTGCAGCCGGTCACCAGCACAGCGACGATCAGCAGCCAGTACAGGCGTAAGCGTGGTCGAACCGGGGTCATCAGCAATGCCGCTTCACTCGGCGATCAGGCGCTTCAGAAAATTCATGTATTCGGGGGTATCCCAGGGGCGGCCACCGAGTGCGAGATAACGCAGTCTGCCTTCCGGATCGACCAGGTAGGTGGCCGGCAATCCGCGCGGCTGCCAGCGTTCGGTGACCAGGCCGTCGGTATCCATCAGCGGATTCAGATCCGGAGCGACAGTGCCCAGGAACGTGAAGACCATGTCTTCCGATTCGGCAGTGTTGATGACTGCAAATTCTATCTGTTGCGGGTCCAGCTGTTCATGAATGGCCTGGATAGTCGGCATCTCCTTGCGGCAGGGTCCGCACCAGCTGGCCCAGAAATGCACGAATACCCAGCGGCCGCGCGCCTGCTCGATATCCCAGGTTTCGCCGTCGAGGTTCTCCAGGCGCAATGGCGGCGCATCCTGCCCATCGAGGGGCAGAATACCGGTCGGCAACTCCTGTGCGGCCAGGGCCGGCCAGACCAGCAGGGTCAACAGCATGGCGAACAGCAGTTTCATTGAACGTCGCGCGGACATGTCACATCCTCGAATACAATGG
The DNA here is from genome assembly GCA_024636585.1 of Thiogranum sp. Lineage (GTDB taxonomy): Bacteria > Pseudomonadota > Gammaproteobacteria > DSM-19610 > DSM-19610 > Thiogranum. The sequence continues at coordinate 11,658 of JAGXGS010000074.1, forward strand.
TTTTAACCGGGCCCTGCCGGTTCGGGCCGGTATGGAAACGCGCGGTCAGGGTGAAGGGTTCGGGCTGCATCGGGATCGCAACATTACCACCGGCGCTTTCGTCGCGGCGCAGATCGCGTGTCTCGGGCAACAGCGTCCAGCCAAACGTCGACTGGTGCCGTTGTGGCAGACCGATCTCACGCCACTGTTCCTTCCAGTAGTCACGCTTGAGGCGCGGAATAGTCACCTTGTCGCGCTGAAACTGCCAGTGATCGAGGTCCAGCCACAATACGTCATAATTTTTGTTGTAGATGATCGCGGCAAAAAAACAGGTCTCCAGTATTTTATCTACCGCAGCCGCTCCGAATTCGCGCCCCAGATAAAAACCTGCAAGCTGTTCCTGGTTGCGCAGCACCAGCCGCATGGCGACCTTGTCGTCTTCATAGCTCAATGGCTGTGGCTCCGCCGCGCTGACCGGTTGCGCGAACGCGGCCGCGGCGAGCAGCGCAACGGCGGTAAAATTATTCAGGGAATATGAGTGCCTGTGCATTGCTCTGTGCTCCCGTCCAGAACGGCCAAGATCGACAGGATAACATGCAGGGAATCAGGCCGCGCCACCCAGCCAGAACTTGATATCCCGGTGCAGCAGCTCGTCGTAGCGCATGTAGTGAGAGCCGTCGCAGGAAAATGTCAGGCTCACCATGCCATTGAACAGATTGATCGAGGCGAGGCGCAGGTACAGCGTCTCGTCGGCCAGACGCAGGGTGCGCATGGTGTGCAGCAGGCGGACGATATCAGCGCGGGGGATCAATGCTTCTTCGGTATAGGCGCGCGAGGGATAAATCAGGCAGATGTCCGGATCGCTCAGTGCGTCGCTGTCGAGGATGCGATAGCGGAATGGATCGTCGATTGTCCAGAGGGTTGCCTGGCTGCTGGAGAAATGAATCTGGCACTGAAATACGCCGCGTTCAGTGAGCAATTCCTCAAGGATTGAAAAGGCCTGTTCCATGTTTCGATCCAGCGGGCTTTCGGCGCGCGTCTGCTGGAACAGCGTACCGCGAATGGCCGGATCGCCCTTGATCTGCCGCCAGTCGACCGGTTCTTCATAGAGCGCCGAAGTGACCGGCAGGTTGCGCAGGTCGAAATCGGCGCCGACAAAGCCGATGGCCATGTTGCCGGAGTGCACCAGTTGCAGTGCGGTAAGGGAAGGGCGGTGTGCATACAGGCTGATGTAGGCATCGGACAACAGGAAGCCCCAGGACGGCACCGCTTCCTGCATGTAGGGCCGTTGCGAGCGGTCGCGGCCGAAGTGGCCCGGGACCAGACCCGTGGTGTCGAAGTTGTCGCTGATCTGCATCGCATTCATATCCAGCGCGTACAGATAGCTGCAGTAGGGAATGTCCATCACACCGGTTGCCAGCACTGCATTAAGGCCTTCGCAATCGTCCCACACCGGCACGCAACGCTCGGCAAGTTCTGCCAGCGGTGTGCGTAGCCGGCGCGCCAGTTCCTCGCGTTGCAGATAAATGCTGTCCTTCCACGAATACTGCATGTGCTGCTCTCTTGCATGCCTTCGGTCGCGCGCAGAATAGCACTGCTCCAGAGCGACGTCACATTGTTACTGATGTGCGACAAGGCAGGGATAGCTGTTCATGAAACGTTCACTTTTCTTTTGCTGGAATCCGTGTCAGATGCGCTTTTTTGACGCGTTGGTTGCGCCCTTCCAGTGCATATTATTTTTGGCGACAATTGTGCGAACAGGGGCTTCTAACCTATTATCCTTATTACCATGTTGAAAGCCCTTATCAAACGTCTGTGCGCAGGTGCCATTCTGTCGCTGCTGTTGAGCGTCCAGGCGATTGCCGATCTTGCGTCGCTGGAATATGTAACCCAGTCGCTGCGCTTGCCCGATCGTGAAGTGTCGGTACGCTTGCCGGCCGGTTTCAAACTCGAATTGCTGACCACGCTCAAACAACCGCGCCTGATGACATTCGCCGATAATGGCGATCTGCTGATCGGTTCGAAGTCGGGCAATGTATACCGCCTTCCGCCGCCCTACACGGACCCGCAGGTGCTGGTGCGTACCGGCGATTACCCGCACAGCGTGGCGGTGCGCGAGGGCGAACTGCTGATTGCCCGCACCGACGGCCTGTATCGGGCGCCGTATCAGCCGGGCGAGGAACACATCGATCCCGGGGCGGTCACCCTGGTAGCCCGGTTACCGGCGGGCGGCGGGCACAGCAGCCGCACTGTGGCAATCGGCCCGGACAATCGCGTGTACCTCGGCCTCGGGATCAGCGGTAATTGCAGTGACGAATATCTGTCCGACAGTTATCCATTCCAGGACCGGCGCGGCGGCATACTGGTGCTCGATGAAAGCCGCGAACAGCCACAGTGGAAACCCTTTGCCAGTGGCCTGCGCAATCCGGTCGGATTCGACTGGCATCCGCAGACCGGGAACCTCTATGCAGCGAATAATGGCCCGGATCACCTCGGTTATGATCAGCCGCCGGAGTATTTCAGTCGCCTGACGGAAGGTTCCTTTCACGGGATGCCATGGTTCCAGTTCAATGGCACCGGCATTCGCCGCGATCCCTGTATCGACAACCCGCCGCCACGCCCGATCGATGAGGTCACCGCGCCGGTGGCAACTTTTCCCGCCCGCAATGCACCGATGGGGGTGGCGTTCGTACCGGACGGCGGCCTGATGCCGGTACTGGAAGGCAGTGCGATCGTTGCACTGCACGGTTCCTGGGGCACGCGGCCTGCCGGGGGCGCGCGCGGTGATCCGGCGACGCGCCGACCGCCGGGCCTGGTGGCGGTGCGTTTCTCGGATGGCGAAGCGCAGCTTGTCGATGATCTGGTCAGAGGCTTTCAGTTGCCGGATGGCAAGCGTTGGGCGCGTCCCGTGGGCGTGGCAATCGGTCCTGATGGTGCGCTGTATTTCACCAGCGACGGTGGGGTGAACGGCCTGTTTCGCCTGGCGCCCGTCAGTAGTCGCTCGACGGATCGCGAACCCGGGTGAGAGGCCCGATATCGGGTCGCAATAAGCGCTTTAAATTTTTGTAAGACACGGGCAAAATGGGCCCAAATTTAAACTATCGGGAGTCCGGAATTGCAAGAAAGGGAAATTGCTGATCGTGTTGCGTCGGGGGAAGTGCGCACGATCATTATCCAGCGGGACCCGGAGCGGAAAGGCTGGCTGGCCCGCCTGATCACTCACGCAGGCGACGAAATTTATCTGGAAACCAAGCGCGGGCGCGAGAAACGCCTGTTCAGGACCAGTGATGCAGTGCTGCGCTGGTGTGAGCGCATCGGCTTCCGGGAAGTTACCGTCAACCTCTGAACTTGCGCCGCCTCGCGGCCGTCTGTTCGATACACCCACGACTTTTTTCAGACAGCAGATTGCTGTTTTTTGTGTTGCCCAAATTTATCAATTTGGGATATAGTTGGATGCACGGGGTGGTAAAAAAAAGAATAGGCGTGTCATTTGATGCAAGAACACGATATCAGACTGTTATTCGAAGCGGGGCAGATAGAATCCGCTCGAGTCATCGTCGACAGCGTAGCCAATGGGTGGAATGTCAGCCTGATTTTTCGGGGTGAGCGTCCAGCGGTCATATTGAATTCAAAACGTGGCGGCCGGAGGGTGTTCAAGACATCGGACGCTGCGCTTTCCTGGTGCGGAGAAATCGGGTTGAAAAGCATAAAGGTCCAGCTGGATGGGGCGGTGGCCGGAAGGGGAGTGCGTCGGGCCGGCGCGAAAGACAAGATCCTGCTGGTTGAGGATAACGAGGATGATATTTCGCTCACGGTACGTGCGTTTCAGCAAAACCGTATAGACAACGAAATCGTCATCAAGCGCGATGGACAGGAAGCCCTGAACTACCTGTTCAGCGATACGGATGACGCACATCCGGGCAGTGTGGAGCTTCCGGCTCTCGTGTTGCTGGATATCAACCTGCCCAAGCTCAACGGGTTCGAAGTGCTGCAACAGATCCGCGGCAGCGAATCGACCCGGCTGCTGCCAGTGGTAATCCTCACTACCTCCGATGAGCCCGAAGATATCTGCCGGGGCTATGATCTCGGCACCAACAGCTATCTGAAGAAGCCCAACGACCTGCGCATGTTGCGGACCATGGTGTCCGAAATCGGTGACTACTGGATGGGTCTGAATATATCGCCATCACGCTAGTTGCAGGTGACTGGAAAATAAAGCTTTTACAGCTGCCTGGCCAGGGCAGGCCGCCCTGCCAACCGTCTGCTGCCGAGCGCTCAAAAAAGATTGTACAGCCTGAAAGCGATGATGAACCGGCACCTGAGGAGCGTCGCTAGACGCAGCACCATTTCAGCTACACAAGCCTGATACCAGTTATTTTAACAGCCTTATATAGGTCCTTAATAACGATAAATAAGCTATAAAAGCCCGATTAAGGGCTGTAATATCTCTATACCTTGACATATTCCGACAAGATACCATAATAGCCTGTAAATGGTCTTTTATTAATATATCAGGCTTTTATAGATTATTTTGAGGCTGTTATGGATTTCTATTCTCTCTCAGACAAATATATAGAGCAGGAACTGGGCAATCGCCTGAAGGCACGTCGTCTACAAAAAAACATTACTCAGAAGGAGCTGGCTGAGGCGACGACATTGTCACTCAATTCGATCAAGTCACTCGAGGCAGGGCGAGGCAAACTGTCATCGCTTATTGCAGTTTTAAGAGAGCTTGACGCCCTGGATCATCTGGACAACTTCATACCTGAGATATCGATCAGTCCGGTGCAATTAGCAAAAATGCAGGGCCAGGTTCGCAAACGAGCATCTGGCGAACGCATTAAGTCGCAGGCAAAGGATGAATCAGAGTGGTAAAAAAATTAGATACAGCCATGGTGAAATTATGGGGTGATACCGTTGGGGCTGTGTCATGGCTGGATGATCGTAATTATGGAATCTTTGAATATGACAGGGACTTCCTCAAAAGAGGCCTTGATGTTTCGCCACTCATGATGAGCCTGGATGCGGCCAGAACCGGGGATGGTAAATTCTATTTTCCTGCACTTAACAAAGACACGTATTTAGGTTTGCCAGGCCTGTTGGCCGATGTTCTACCGGATAAATTCGGCAACAGCATCATCGATGCCTGGCTGGCACGAAGTGGACGTGACAGCTCGGGTTTCAGCCCCGTTCAGAGGCTTTGCTATACCGGTAAACGTGGCATGGGCGCCCTGGAATTTTCTCCGCCGGTGATTGAAAAGTACGACGAAGCAGTCTCAGTAGAAATATCCGAGCTCGTTAAACTTGCGCAGGAAGTCATGAATGAACGCAAGGGACTAAACGTTCGGGTCGGTAACAGTGATCATGAAAACGCCGATGCAATTCTGGATATTTTACGTGTAGGTACATCAGCTGGTGGTGCCAGGCCAAAAGCGGTAATCGCGATGAACGAGCAAGGTGAAGTTATCTCCGGTCAGGGAGATGCACCCACAGGTTTTGACTACTGGCTACTAAAGTTCGATGGCGTTACCGATCTGGAGCTGGGCGAACCTGGAGGATATGGTCGCATCGAGTACGCCTATTACCTTATGGCAGAAGACGCGGGTATAGACATGACTGAAAGCAAACTCCTGGAGGAGAATGGTCGTGCTCATTTCATGACAAAACGGTTTGACCGCGTTAAGGGCCACAAACAGCACCTGCAATCACTCTGCGGCATTGCTCACTATGATTTCAATATGGCGGGTGCTTACAGTTATGAGCAAGTCTTTGAGGTGATGCGTAGATTACGACTGAGCAAAGCTGAAGCGACGCAACAGTATCGTCGCATGATATTCAATATAATTGCGCGTAACCAGGATGATCACACAAAAAATATTTCCTTTCTGATGGGCAAGGATGGCAAGTGGAAGCTATCACCTGCCTATGATGTAACCTGGTCTCATAACCCTTCCGGTAAGTGGACTAACCAGCACCAGATGAGTGTCAATGGTAAACGTGATCATTTCTCCAAAGACGAGCTGATTCATACGGGTAAGTCGATCAGTATTTCCAGACCGGAAGAGATAATTGATGAAGTGATCGTGGCGGTTGATAAATGGGCGCGCTTTGCTGACAAGGCCGGTGTGAAAAAAGACGCAAGCCTGGGCATAAAAAAACAGCACCGTAAATTGTGATTTAATCGGGGTCAGAACACAGTTCTCACTTAATCGGGGTCAGAACACAGTTCTCACTAATATTAGAAACAATTGTGTTCTGACCCCGGTTTCTCCGGTTTCTCGAGTGCCGTCAGCTCCAGGCCTTCGATTTCCTGCAACGATTTACCGGCAATGCCCTGCAGGTCCCCGTACATCCCGACCGTCGCACCCATGACCCGTTCGATCTGCGCCTCGCGTTTGGCCCACTGTTTCATGATCGCCTTGCGCTCCTTGTCGAGATCTTCCTGCATGGTCGAAAAGGCTTCGACAATCGCTTCCACGCGCTGACGAAAGCGCGGGCCGGTAAGATACTGGTAGACCATTTCGGTTTTGCCCTGCTGACCTTCAGAGGCCTGGCGTGCCAGCGCGAGGTCGAGCAGGGACTGACGCAGGATGACGGCTATCGGTAACGCCGCGCGCGGATGCGTGATCCAGACACCGTCGATCATTTCAAAACTCTCGACGCCTTTTGGCAGCGCCTGACTGACGATAACCGCGATTTCCGCCTTGGCGGTGCGCTGGTCCTCACGCAGTTTTACCAGCCAGCCGTCGCTCCAGTTCCGGGTGCGCTTCGATTCCCAGAGAATGGTGCCGCTGGGCTGGCCGGCCTGACTCACCACCCGGTGCAGTACGTCGCCGCCGAATTCGCCCTTGGGCACCGGATCGATGCTGTCGAAAGGGAATTTGTCGCGCAGCAGATTCTCCAGCTCCAGTTCCAGCACTTCCCCCTGCAGTTGCTGCGAACCCTGTTCGGCCCGGCGCTTCAGATCGGCAATCTGCTTCTGCATGGCAGCAATGGTCTGTTCCTTCTCCATCACCTTGAGCTTCTGTTCTTCCTCCGCTTCCTGTCTGGCCTGCAGGCGCGTGGCGCCGAGATTTTCCTGTACGCGTTTTTCCACCGTCAGTTCCAGCTCGCGTCGGGCGTCGTCGAGTTCACGCTGCTTCTTGATGAACTCGCTCTGCGCCTGCTGGGCCTCGGCGAGTTTTTTGTTGTTCTGCTCCAGCACGTCACGCAGTTCACCAAGTTCCTGCGCTTTCTGTTCCAGGTCGGATGCGGCTGCAAGCCTGGCTTTGCGCGTCTCTTCCGCGGTGATTTTTGTGCGATCGGTTTTCAGCTGTTCGGCAACCTGGCTGGCTACCTGCTCATCGAGTTTGCCTTTGGCCTCAGCGAGCTGCTTTGCCTGCTCGCGCAGCGCCTGCTCACGCTGTGCAACGTCATTGTCCTTCTGCGCCAACTGCTGCTCGAACTGCTTGCGGGTGGCCGCAATCAGCGGTGCTGCCAGTGACTCGGTCAGCTTGATTTCGGTATTGCAGTTGGGGCAATAAATCGTTGGTTCTGTCATCGTCTGGACACCTCCCGGTGTGCTATATTACCGATCTTTATACATAAAATGCTTTGGATCAACCGGAACTGCTCCGCCCGGCCTGCACTGGGGCCTAGTCTAATGGAATTGCGAGAAGGAGAGTTCGACGATTTCCCGATGACACCGATCATTTCCATTTCGCAGCTGAACAAAACCTACGCATCGGGCCTGGCGGCGCTCAGGAACATCAACCTGGATATCCACCAGGGCGAGATCTTTGCGCTGCTTGGCCCGAACGGTGCGGGCAAGACCACCCTGATCAGCATCGTTTGCGGGATCGTAACGCCCGATTCCGGCAGCGTGCGGGTCGGCGGCCAGGATATCATTCGCGACTATCGCGCCGCGCGCGCGATGATTGGCCTGGTCCCGCAGGAATTGCATACCGATATGTTCGAGACCGTCTGGGATACCGTGCGTTTCAGTCGCGGCCTGTTCGGACTGCCCGGCAATCCGGCCCATATCGAGCGCCTGCTTCGTGAGCTGTCGCTGTGGAACAAACGCAAGCTGGAAATCATGACGCTTTCGGGTGGCATGAAGCGGCGGGTGATGATTGCCAAGGCGCTGGCACACGAGCCGCGCGTGCTGTTCCTCGATGAACCAACCGCCGGTGTCGATGTGGAACTGCGACGCGATATGTGGGCACTGGTACGGCAGCTGCGCGATACCGGCGTCACTATCATTCTGACGACGCATTACATCGAAGAAGCCGAGGAGATGGCCGACCGGATCGGCGTGATCCGTTCCGGCGAGCTGATGCTGGTCAAGCCGAAGGCCGAACTCATGAAGACGCTCGGCAAGCGCCAGCTGACTTTGCACCTGCTGGAACCGCTGGAGAAGATTCCCGGGGAACTCTCTGCCTGGAACCTGGCGCTGAGCAATGACGGCAGCGTACTGGAGTACACGTTCAATGCCGGCCAGGAACAGACCAGAGTACCGGCGCTGCTGCGTTGTGTGCACGAGCTTGGCATCGAGTTCAAGGATCTCAGCACCTGCCAGAGTTCACTGGAGGATATCTTTGTCACCCTGGTGAGCGAGCGGAGCTGATCGCATGATGCGCAGATTGCAATTGAATCGTCACAGCATGTTCGCGATCTATCGATTCGAGATGATGCGCTTTCGGCGCACGCTGTGGCAGAGCCTGGTAGCGCCGGTGATCACGACGGTACTGTATTTCGTGGTGTTCGGTGCCGCGATCGGACCGCGCATGGGTGAAATCGATGGCGTCGGCTATGGGGCCTTCATCGTTCCCGGACTGATCATGCTGAGTGTCTTCACCGAAAGTCTCAACAACGCTGCGTTCGGGATTCATATGCCGAAGTTCACCGGCACGATTTACGAAATACTGTCCGCGCCGATTTCGGCGTTCGAGGTGGTGCTCGCCTACGTCGGCGCGGCGGCGACCAAGTCGGTTTTGATCGGACTCATTATCCTCGCCACTGCCAACCTGTTCGCGCCGATCCACATCCAGAATCCTGCCGCGATGGTTGTTTACCTGATGCTGGTGGCAGTGGCGTTCAGCCTGGCCGGTTTCATCATCGGGATATGGGCCAGGGGTTTCGAGGAATTGCAGTTCATCCCGATGCTGATCGTGATGCCGCTCACTTTTCTCGGCGGAGTCTTCTACTCGATCGACATTCTGCCGGGCCTGTGGCGCACGCTCAGCCTGTTCAACCCGATCGTGTATCTGGTCAGCGGCTATCGCTGGACCTTCTATGGGTCCGGCGACGTTTCCATTGGAATCAGTCTGGCGGTGCTGCTGGCATTCCTGACCATCAGCCTGGGCATCGTGTGGTGGATCTTTCGGACCGGCTACCGGCTGAAGAGCTGACTGGCGTTCCTGCTGTCCGCCCGCAACTTCCCGGTTTTACGGCGTGAGGCCGCGCGCCTTATACTCGGGTCATGGAGACACATCAGGAACGTATCAAAATCGGCATCAGCAGCTGTCTGCTCGGTCACGCGGTGCGCTTCGACGGCGGCCACAAGCATCACAGTTACATCACTTCGACGCTGGGCCAGTACTTCGAATTTGTGCCATTTTGTCCGGAAGCCGAAATCGGGCTCGGCATACCGCGCGAGCCTATACGCCTGCAATGGCAGGATGGGGCGGTGCATTGCGTGGGGACCAAAACCCCTTCGCTGGACGTAACGGAGCGGTTGAGCGATTGCGCCGACCAGCAGCGCGAATGGCAGCGCGATCTGTGCGGCTATATCTTCAAGAAAGACTCGCCGAGTTGCGGCATGGAGCGGGTGCGTCTCTACCGGGGCACCATGCCGGAGCGTGTCGGGCGTGGCATCTATGCTGCGCGCATCCTGGAAAATTTCCCGAACCTGCCGGCCGAGGAGGAGGGGCGCCTGGGCGATCCGCAACTGCGTGAGAATTTTGTCCAGCGCGTATTCGTAGTGTCGCGCTGGAAACGCATGCTGGAGGAAGGTCTGGCGCCGAAAGGTCTCTCGGATTTCCACGCCCGGCACAAACTCATCATCATGTCGCACGACCAGAATGCCGCCCGCGAACTGGGGCGGCTGGTAGCCGGCGCCGACAGCGAAAATCTCAATACGGTCGCCGAAGACTATCTCGCACTGTTGATGAAGACCCTGAAAGTCATTGCGACACCCGGCAATCACGTCAACGTCCTGCAGCACATCCAGGGCTACCTGAAAAAACATCTCGACCGCGATGACAAACAGGAGCTGAGCGAAACCATCGCGCGCTACCAGCGGGGGGAACTGCCGCTGATCGTGCCGATCACCTTGTTGCGGCATCACTTTCGCCGCAATCCCGACCCTTATATCGAAAATTCCCTGTACATGGCGCCGCACCCGCAGGAGTTATGCCTGCTGAACACGCTTTAGCACGGTCGACAGGACTTACGGATGGATCATTCCAGGTATTGCCAGATTGAATTCGCGCTGCACTGGGAGAGTTGCGATGCGCGTCATGTCGACCGGCGCTATTTCGATCATCTCAGCCTGTGGCGGGATTACCTGCCGGGTGATCTGGCGGAACGTCTCGATGCCTTGCCATCCGGCGAATCGCTGGAATGCCCCATCGATCCGGACGAGTGGGTCGAGCCGCATGCTCCGGACAAGGTCCAGTCGGTGCACGCCGGACAGTTCCGGCGCGAGGTGCGACCGGGAGTGATTATCGAACCGCGCCAGGGCCGCTTCTATCCTCGCAACCTGATCAGCGGTCTGCGCGGCGTCTACGCCGAGGACCGTCGTCCGCTACGCGTGTTGCGCCGCACCGATGAACAATTGACTGTCGACCTCAATCATCCGCTGGCCGGTCGTAGCGCGCGGCTCGAGGCGCGGGTGATCGGATGGTCGCAGGCGCGCGCGACATTCGGCGGTGTCAGTATCGATATTCCGCAACAGTTGACTGGCGACGGGCCGGGCCTGCAGGCGGCACTGCCGGACGCGGAGACGGATTACTACAGCGGTGATGCTTTTGCGCGGCTGGATGCGCGCGAAGACCGGCAATTCTATGCCGGTCCCCGGCTGACGCAGCACATCGACAGTCTGGCTTCGCAGCGCATCGGCGAACTGTACGCACGCGCCCTGCGCCCCGGCATGCGGGTGCTGGACCTGATGAGTTCCTGGGTTTCGCATCTGCCCGACGACATGGGCAACCTCGAAATGACGGGCCTGGGCATGAATGCAGAAGAACTGCAGCAGAATCCGCGCTTCGCATCGTACGTGGTCCAGGACCTGAACCGGCAGACGCAATTGCCGTGGAGCGATGGTGAGTTTGATGCGGCGCTCTGCACCGTATCGGTCGAATACCTGATCGAACCCGTGCAGGTGTTCAGGGAGGTGGCGCGGGTGCTGAAACCGGGTGCGCCCTTCATCGTCACCTTCTCGGATCGCTGGTTTCCCACCAAGACCATACAGACCTGGACCGAAATGCACGCCTTCGAACGGATCGGGCTGGTGCTGGATTATTTTCACAAGGGGCAGGACTTCGACCGGCTGGGCAGTGAATCCCTGCGCGGACTCCCGCGGCCGAAACACGACAAGTATGCAGATCAGTTGCGCTGCTCCGATCCGGTGTTCGCAGTCTGGGGACATCGCTGCTGAAGGCATCGCCGCTGCGGCCCAATCTCTGTAAACTGTACATCGCCATCAATAAAAATATCACCAGGGGAGAGTAGATGAGAGATCAACGCCAGCACCCGCGCACCAGCTTCACCGCGCGCGTAAAAATCATGCACCCCGATCTCGCTGATAACAGCTACGCAACCCGCGATGTCGCGCAGGGTGGCGTGTTTCTGTATTGCGGCGATCAAATCGGCCTGCCGGTCGGCACCGAGGTGATTGTGCAGGATGATGAGATTCTGGAGGACCCGCCACAGGTGAAGGCCAGAATCGTGCGCATCGACAGCGACGGGATCGCGCTGATGTTCATTGAAGACTGATTGCACAGCGCGCAGGATTCAATCTTTAGTAAATTACTTGGTTGTTTTATATGCAAATTAGTCGTGATTAATCCCGGTTGATGCGCTACGCTGAGCAGTGCTGACAGAATGACAGCGTACAGAACTCGGAAACGGACAACAGATCCGGCTCGATACGGATCAGCAAAAAAGGGGGTTCAGTTGTGCATGGTGAAGGCTTGAGATCGTTTGGAAGAGCGGCCGTTATTGGTCTTGTCGCGATTATCTCACTCTGGCAACTCCCGGCCCAGGCGGCGACAGTAGCTGAAAATTCCGGGCTCGATGACGCAACCTGCCTGTCCTGTCATGCCGAGGGCACGGCGCCAATCGAGATCACCGATGAAGATGATGAAGTCATCGAGTTGTCGCCGATCCGCCACGACGCTTACATCAAGGGCGTGCACAGCGACATGTCGTGCATCAGCTGCCATAGCAATATCACCGATGCCGAGGTGCCGCACGTTTACAGCGATGCTGAGCCACCGGACTGCGCGAGTTGTCACCAACAGGCCTGGGAAACCATCAAGTCCAGGAGTCTCACAGAAGAACGGGCCCGGATGGGCGTCGTGGTCGAAGTTATCGATGCCTATGAGAATTCGTTTCATGCCCGACCGGCCGGAAAAGACAAAGTAAAAGCGAGCTGTAACGACTGCCATCACACGCATTATTTCAATGTCCCGCCGCAGGGCACTGCAAAGCGCGCCGACTGGCACCTGGGCATTCCGAATGTCTGCGGCGATTGCCACGAAGATGCGCTGGAGGATTATGCGGATTCTGTGCACGGTCAGCAGGTTCTGGACGAGCGCAATCCCAGTGCGGCTGTCTGTACCGACTGCCATACCTCGCACAACATCAGCAAAACCACCCGCGATCCTTTTCAGCTACTGGTGACTCGCCAGTGCGGAAGCTGCCACGAGCAGCAGCTCGCAACCTACCGCGACACCTATCACGGGCAGATCAACACCCTGGGTTACGCCTATACGGCCAAGTGCTACGACTGCCACGGCAGTCACGATATCCTTGATGTCGATAACCCCGAATCCATGGTGCATCCGGATAACCGTCTGGAAACCTGCGAGGAATGCCATGATGGCAGAGACGCCGCCCAGGCAACACCGTCGCTGCTGACATTCGGCCCGCATGCGCATGGCGATGATTTCGAGAGCTATCCGCAGATGTGGATAGCGACCCGATTCATGCACGCGCTGTTCCTGTTCGTGTTCGCCTATTTCTGGGCGCATTC
>JAGXGS010000075.1 GCA_024636585.1 Thiogranum sp.
GAAAGCGCTCAAGGTACAGCGCGCAGCACGCATGCTGGAAAACTATTGTCTCCGACAACCCGACAGGGACCACCTGATTTTCCAGTATTCGAAAATGGTGCTGGGTGTGGGCGAGCGCGAATGCACGCTGCTGCGTGAGCGGTTCGTCCGCTTTGGTCCGCACTACCCGAAGTTGCGCCTGCTGGAAAAAAAGGACATCGCCAAAATCGAACCCGCAGTCGTGGCGCGGCGTGACGGCAAGTTGCGTACAGAAGAACTGGTGGCACTGGGGTCCACCGACGAATATACCGCCGTAAATTTCGAGGCGTTGTCACGTTCCTTTGTGCGCCAGGCGCAGGCAGTGGAAAACAAGACTGTCGACGTGCACTACAACCAGACAGTCGGACACATCAAGGTGGAAGACGGCTGTTTCATTGTCGAAACCGAGGCGGCCTGCTACCGCACCCGGGCACTGGTGGTCTGTGCCGGCGGGCATAGCCTCAAGCTCGCTCACGACCTGGGTTACGGGCTGCATTATTCCTGCCTTCCGGTGGCGGGGAGTTATTACTTCACGCCGCAGATTCTGCGCGGCAAGGTGTATACCGTGCAGAACGACAAGCTGCCGTTTGCCGCCATTCACGGCGACCCCGACGTGCTGGTGCCGGGCAAGACGCGCTTCGGTCCTACCGCGCTCATTCTGCCGATCCTGGAGCGCTATAACTATCGTACCTTGCCCGATTTCCTGCGCGTGTTCCGTTTTGACCGCAGGGTCGCGAAAGTGCTCTGGGAATTGTTGCGGGTGCCTGACATCCGCAATTACATGCTGAAAAACATGCTGTTCGAAGTGCCGCTGGTGCGCAAGCTGCTGTTCCTGAGGGACGTGCGCAAGATCGTGCCGGGCCTGCGCCTGCGCGATCTTGAATTTGCCCGCAAGGTCGGCGGCATCCGTCCCCAGTTGATCGACAAGAACAGCGGCACGCTGCTGATGGGTGAAGCCAAAATCAATCCGGGCAATGGCGTAATTTTCAACATGACGCCGTCTCCGGGCGGCACCTCCTGTCTGGAAAACGCCGAAATCGACCTGCGCGCCATTGCTGGCCATCTGGGCGCAAGCATCGATGAAACCGCATTCAGGACGGAACTCCTCGGTGAGGAGACTGAACACCATGCGGAGGATTTCACTGGCAGGATGCTGGACCCAGCAGATCCTCCGCCTGGCAAGTGGCGCCGTTTCATGCAGCGGCTGGGGCGCTGAACGACTCAGCATGGCGTTGCTATGGGAACAGCATGACGGTGCGTCGCATTGCCAGGTGCGCTCGGCCGGCCGCACGCTGCGCCTGTATACCAACGGTGTGTTTCACAGCCAGTACAATCCGGCGCAGCCGCTGACCGGCAACGTCTGGGATCTGCTCATGCTGCCGGCATTTTTTTATCCGCCCCGGAGCATTCAGAGAGTGTTGATGCTCGGGGTCGGTGGTGGCGCGGTGATCCAGCAGCTGCGTCATTTCGTGCAACCAGCGCTGATTACGGGTGTGGAGCTGAGCGAGGCCCATCTGGTGGTGGCGCAACGTTTCTTCGATGTTCGCGGGGATGACGTGCAATTGATTCATGCCGACGCGGCAGAATGGCTGCGTAACTACGACGGCGAGCCGTTCGACATGATTGTCGACGATCTGTTCGGCGAGGTCGGCGGCGAGCCGGTACGGGCGGTGCGCGCCGATCGCGCATGGGTGTCCTTGCTGTACAGTCAGGTGACTGCCGGCGGCGTGGTGGTCAGTAATTTTCCCGGCCGCTTTGATCTGGAGGCTTCCGCCTATCGCAGCGATGCGCTGCTGCGGCGCCACTGCGCTGCTGCATTCAGCCTGCAGACACCGCAGAACTGTAATGCCGTTGGTGTGTTCCTCGGACGTGCTGCCACCACCCGTCAGCTGCGTACGCGCCTGTACCGGGAGCCGCGACTGGATCCGCGCCGCGCCACCTCACGTCTCAATTACCGCATCCGCAGCCTGCCGCGCTGAGGTATAATGCATACGGATCCGGTGTCGCATGAGCCACGATAAACACTACAGTCCCACCGAACTCAATCAACAGACCGCGCGCATCGCCTGGCCGGAGCTGGAGCGACACTTTGCGCGTGGGGTGGTGATAGAAATCGATGCCGGACTGGACCTGGTCGAGGTGGCCACCAGTTTTGCCAATGACGAGCAGGCAGTCGTACAGCAATGGCTGGCGGCGGGACAGCTACAGCCTCTCGGCACCGACACTGCCAGGCGCTGGAGCGGCGGTGATGCAGCACTCTGGGCTGTCGTTGTGGCGCCATGGGTGCTGGTACAGGAGCGAACCACATGAACCGCATATTTCCCATCCACGCCGGCTTCGCGGTGCTGCTGGCAGTGTTATTGACAGCCTGCAGTTCGCTCCCGTCAAAACCCCAGTCGCCACGTGTCAGTCTCGCGGGGTTGAGCCTGGTGTCGATGGACCTGTTTGAACAGCGCTACCGGGTGCGCCTGCGCATCAAGAATCCCAACAGCTTTGCGCTGCCGGTGCAGGGCATCGATTTTCATCTGAATATCAATGGCGAGGACTTTGCCGACGGGGTAGGCAATCAGTCCGTGACGATCCCGGCCTATGGTGAAAAAGTCGTGGCGCTGGAGGTCTCTTCGAATCTGCTGCAGGTGTTGCGGCAACTCAGGATGCTGGAAGGCAGGCAGCTCGGCGGTTTCGAATATCGGATCACCGGGAACATCGCCAGCGGCCGTCACGGCTGGCGTTTGCCGTTCGATTTTACAGGTCACCTGGAGGCCCCTGGAGGGGCAGATGATCAGCAGGCAAAAAGCGTCGCCGATCGGCGAATACTTATCCACAAAAACTGTGGATAACTCTGTGGACGAAGTGTAGGAATCTGAGTATTTCCGGCTGTACCACCGGTCCTGTGTTAAATCGGCTAAAACTTCATCAATTCGTAATAAATACGTATAAACAACTACTTATGCAACTCTTCTAAAGCTGGAAGAAAGTCAGAACGCTTTTGTGCTGGAATTCTCGCGATCCCTGTTGCGCTTGTGAATAAGGCGCCGCGGCTGCCCCCGAATCTGTCGGAAATTTATACACTCCGGGGCTCTGGAAAGCGCTTGATTCAGGTACTTTCAGACCCGCTTGTAATAGCCGGTTGACGGCTTCATCATGCCCATCCTCTGGATTTGCTCCTTGCCGGCTTCGGGGCGAGACTATGCAGCGAGGTGAGCGATGCCAATTTATGATTTTATGCGCGAATGCGCGGCGGGTTGACCTGATGGGTGTCACCATTCGGGGCCTGATGATGGACCGCGCCGGTGAGGTGGTGAAGGAACGTTTCGCCGTCGTCTATGCGCCAAAGAAAAAGAAACGCCTGTCTGCCAACTGCGTCGAGGTCATGGAATCTGAACAGGCGGCGCGCGCCGCCGCGGTCCCGGAGCGCAACCGCCATGCCGCAGTGGTCGCAGGTCCTTCGCTGTCTTCTGAGAGTCAGCAACTTTATTACCTGGTACGCTGGCTCGATTGAGCGGCGACCGGCTGACGGAATTTCATTCTATGGATATCTCTGAACCGGAATCTCCCCGCGGTGCTGCCTGGCTACGGCTTGGCTTCCGTCCTTTTTTCCTTGCCGCCGGGAGCTATGCCGTGATCGGCATGTTGATCTGGTTTGCCGCTTACAGCCTGAACTGGACACTGCCATTCGCCGGTATCAGCGCCATGACCTGGCACGCGCATGAAATGATATTCGGCTATAGCCTGGCCGTGATAGCCGGTTTCCTGCTCGCCGCGGTCGGCAACTGGACCGGCCTTCCGACAGTGCGCGGAACGCCGCTGTTGCTGCTGTTTCTGGCCTGGTTGCTGGCGCGCCTGCTGCTGCTTGGTGACACTGCCTGGTTAATCTATGCCGCTGCATTTGACCTGCTGTTTACCGCCGGCCTGGTGCTGGCGATCACTGCCCCCATTCTGCGCGCACGCCAGTGGGGCAATCTGGGCATCGTGGCCATCGTCCTGTTGCTGCTCGGCAGTAATCTCCTGTTCTATCTCGGTGCCGGCGGCTGGCTGGAACAGGGCGTGTACCTGGGGCTGTATTCCGGCCTGTACCTGATCCTGGGACTGGTGCTGGTAATGAGCCGGCGAGTGGTGCCGTTTTTCATCGAGCGTGGCGTGGGCTACCCGGTAGAACTGCGTAACAGCCAGTTCATCGACGTGGCCGGCCTGCTGGCATTCCTGGTGTTCTGGCTGGCGGATCTGTATCAGCCCAATGGCCTGGTGGTCGCCTGGAGCGCCATTGCCCTGGTGCTGTTGCACGGGGTTCGACTGCAGGGCTGGTATACCTCCGGTATCTGGCGCAAACCGCTGCTGTGGAGCCTGTACCTTGCGCATGTGGCCATCATCCTTGGCTTCGGACTCAAGGCGCTGGTTTACTACGTCGACCTGTCGCCGTATTTCGCATTGCATGCCTATGCGGTCGGTGGCATCGGGTTGATAACTATGGGCATGATGGCGCGCGTGATACTTGGTCACACCGGTCGTGCAGTCGCCGATCCACCGAAGGCCGTGTCCTGGCTGTTCGCGGCGCTGATTCTGGCGACGCTCGTGCGGGTCGCCCTGCCGATCCTGCACATCGAGCGTTATGCACTGTGGATCAGTCTCTCCCAATGGCTGTGGATCATCGCCTTCAGCGGCTTCGTGCTGGTGTACGCCCCGATGCTGGTGCGTACCCGGGTGGACGGGAAAGACGGCTGATCAAAACGCGTCGGTCCTGCGAGCCGGGGCCATTCCTGAAAGCCGCAGCGTGAAATGCTGCTATTCTTTCGGGAGGAACATTCCAGTGTCGAGGCAAGGGAGGCGAACATGGGAGCCATCCGTAACGTTTTTGCGCTTATCGGGCTGCTTGCTGTCATCGGTGTTGTTTACCTGTACGTGGCTTTCGAGGAAGACATTCAGGCTATTCGATCGCTGGACCCCGGCGCACAGCAAACGTATGCCCAGATGTGGGAGCGGCTGAAGGAAACCGGTGCCAGCGCGGATGCCACGGTCTGGAAAGTTCCGCTGGAAGAGGGCATCGGGCCGGACGAAGCAGAACAAACCATGAACTTCGTCGCCAACGAACACAACATCATGAATGTAGGCGAACTGCCCCTGTCGGAACAGGTTGAACTGATGACCGGCGAAGAGCAGCGTCTTCTGAAAATATTCCAGTACTGCGATCCCCGCACGGCAATGCAAATGGTCGAGTACAGTGATGCATTTTCTGCTTATCTACCCTGTCGCATCGCCCTGGTGGAGGACCGGCAGGGCGGCTATGCACTCTACTCTCTCAATATGGATCTTATGATTCATGGTGGCGAGACTTTGCCCCCGGATTTACTTGAAGAAGCCAATGAAGTGAAGCGGATCATCCGGGACATCATGGAGCGCGCCGCATCGGGCGAGTTCTAGATCTGCCCACGCCCATTGTAGTTACCACCCCGGCTTGCTAAATTCGGTCTGTCCTGTCGGGCAGACCAGCGAGAATAGCAGGCATGAATAATTTAATTGGAGTGGGGCACAGGGGGCTGATCTGGATCCAGTACATGGGGCTGGTGATCATTGCGCTGGCCACAGTCATTGCAATGGGTCTGGAAATCGCTGTAATGGTCAGGGCACTGAACGTTACGCTGGCGGATTTGCTGCTGCTGTTCATCTATCTTGAAGTGCTTGCAATGGTGTCGATCTATCTGGACTCGGGGAAACTCCCGGTCCGCATGCCACTCTACATCGCTATGGTGGCGCTGGCGCGATACCTTATCCTCGATATGAAAAACCTGGACACCTGGCGAATGCTCGGTATCGCCGGCGCCGCGCTGCTTATCGCCGTGGCGATACTCGCCATCCGCTTCGGACATACGCGCTACCCGTACCAGGAAAAAGAGGGTGGCTGAAGATGCGGATGATCGGCGAAGCCCGATGAGTCACTACAGCGAAATCGAAAAACTCAGTGCCGGGTCGGTTTTCAAACTGGTATTCATCGGCGTGACCTTCGCAATCATTCCGTTCTGTCTGCTGGCGGGCGTCCTGGCTCTGTTCGGTGCCGATACGGTTCGACTGGATGGTGCCGTACAAACCGGCATCAGCGGGTTCATCGTCAGTCTGTCGCTGGCGCCGTTCGTGGGCCTGCTGTTTGCAGTTTTCGCTATTGCGCTTATCCCGTTGGGCTGGTGGATTTATGGCCGGTTATTCCGGCGTCGGCTGCTTGCTCAACTGGCCGGAGGCCCCGACCGACATTGAGAGCGCGGCGCCGCCGTCGTGCGAGCCCACCGCCCGTCATTGCGAGCGCAGCGCGGCAATCTCGTTGTTATGCCTGTTTCCGCATCACGTAATAGTCGTTCATTTCATCATGCGCCAGCTGGTGTACTGCAATGTCGCGAAAGCCCGCGTCGCGCAGCAATGTACCGTGGCCCGCGCGCATCAGGTAGCAGACAGCCATATTGCACAATGTCAGGTGTGGCTGGCTGAACACTATGCGGAAGCGGCGCCGGTCGCAGCCATGACGCGCATGTCCGGATTGTCGGAGCGTTCATTCAAGCGCCGCTTTGCACAGGTTACCGGCATGACACCCATGGAATACGTGCACACGTTGCGTCTGGAAGAGGCGAAGCAGATGCTGGAGTCCGGCGATCTCCCGGTGGAGGCGATTGCCGGTGAAGTCGGTTATGAAGACGCAGCTTTTTTCAGTCGCCTGTTCCGGCGCAAGGTCGAACTCACTCCGGCACAATACCGCAAGCGCTTTGGCGGACTGCGCAAGGCGCTCCAGTCGGGAAGCTTCTAGCGATCTTCGGGAAGTCAGAGTTCATCCCCGTCACCTTCATCGGGAACATCCTGATGATCTTCATTTTCCCAGGAGTAGTGTTTCTCCGGCGGTTTCGGGTCCTGGTCCTTGAGCAGGAAGGCCAGCATCACGCCGAACGCGGCCCCGGCCAGATGCGATTCGAACGAGATTGACGGGGCGGTTGGAAACAGGCCCCAGACCATGCTGCCATAGAAGAAGAACACGATCATCGCCAGCGAGATGGCGCGTCTGTCCCAGCGCAGCACACCGATGACAAAAATAAAAAACATCATGCCGAAGGTGAGACCGCTGGCGCCAATGTGCCAGGCGCTGCGGGCGAATAACCAGACCGCGAGTCCGCTGCCGAGATACAGAATCGGAATCACCCATCGCGCCGAACGCGGATAGCCGTACAGCAGTGCAGTTCCGAGAATGAGCAGTGGCAGGGTGTTAGCGAACAGGTGCGAGAATGAGCCATGAATGAGCGGCGCCACGGCGACGCCGACTAGTCCCTCGATGCGCCGCGGATAGACCCCATAGTGAGTGAAATCCAGGCCGCTCACCAGCTCGACCGCCTTGAGAAACCACAGAAAGACGATAAATGCGGCTACCAGCAGAAAGCTGAGGCGCAATCTCCGGCGGTCTTCATTTTTTTCCGGGGGTGTCATCTGCAATGACAGCATAACAGCGAAGATTGCTGGATAAAATGCGTGGCATTGCACCAGGATTCCTGCCTTCACTTTCAGCGTGCCGATGTTTACAGTGGCTGAGCCACTCTCGAGGCGATGCATTATGCTATACACCCTGGGCGCCAATGCCGTGCTGGTGCTGCACCTGGCATTCATCTTGTTCGCTGTCGCCGGCGGTCTGCTGGTGTTGCGCTGGCCACGCCTGATGTGGGTGCATCTGCCGGCAGTGGCATGGGCGGCGGCGATCGAATGGTTCGGCTGGGTATGTCCACTCACGCCACTGGAAAATTACTTGCGCGGCCCCGCCGGTGGCTATGAAGGTGGCTTCATCGAGCATTACCTGTTGCCGTTCATCTATCCACCTGGCCTGACGCGCGATATTCAGATTCTGCTGGCAGTGGCGGTGGTCGCGATCAACCTGATTGTCTATTATGTGCTCGCAGTGCGCTGGCGTCGGCAGGCGCAGCGGTATAAACAGGGCAATAAAAAATGAACAAGAATGAAGCGGAACTTATGGAACAGATAGAAGCGATCATCAATCGTCTTCAGGAGGTGCAGTGCGACATCGCCGGGGATTGTCAGTCGTCGGAAAATCTGGAGCTCGAAACCCTGCAGGAACTTCGCGTGCGGTATGCGGAGCTGTACGAGGAATTGCGGGAATGGTACGCAGCCAGGGCGGCGGCCCGGGAAACGTCGAGTGATGCCGCCGGATAGAGAACCCGGATCTGACCCAACTCAGGCCTGAAGAGTTTCCCGAAGCTCCTGCAAACTGTCGCCAGCCATCTCCCGAACCGTGGAGTCCGCATCTTCGTTCAATGTTTCGAGTACCGGGATGGCGGCGGGACTTCCGGTCAGCGCCAGGAAATGACAGGCGTCGGCGCGCACCGTCGGATCATCGTGGCGGCTCAGTGCAATCACTTCCGGCAGATGCTGTTGCACGAGTTCGCTACCCGCGAAATCTTCCATGACTGCGCTCACTCCGATGCGCACGTTAAGATCAACATCAGGATGCCCGGCCAGTGACAGCAATGCCGTCAGGTGCGCCGGATTGCGCCTGATGCTATCGGTCACTTTCGCCAACCGGCCCTGGGCAAGGTGTTCGCTGTAGTAGTCCATCAGCCCCTGGGGATTGCCGGACCGGTCTATCCATTGTTCCAGTTCGGCGCGTGAATGCATGCCTTCCAGCTCGAATTCGCCGACGCGGATCCAGGGCACGCTGCGCACGTTGTAACGTGCCGCGAGATCGGGCCGTGCTTCGACATTCACGACTTCCAGCCGGCCGATACGGCCCAGCTTGACGAGTTCCCCCAACGATTGCAGGACCGAGGGACAATAGCCGCACTGGCTGGTTATGAAAAGCAGGGTGTCGGGCGGTGCAGTTGTAGAATCATTCATGCGACTATTTATGCTGAAATCGAATGGGTAATGCAAGCCATCAAAGGTTCATGATCTTCGATCAGCCACTATAATCGGCCCACAGCAGTCTGTAAGGGAGATCCTGATGTTTGAAAAGTCGCTACAGATACCGGCGCCCGATGAGGCCTTGCCGGGCCGTGATACGCCGATGGAAGTGCCGGACCGGCACTTTGTCAACGGCAATCCATTGCAGCCACCGTTTCCTGCCGGCATGCAGCAGATAATTTTCGGCATGGGCTGCTTCTGGGGCGCGGAACGGCTTTTCTGGCAGATGGACGGTGTTTACACCACGGCAGTCGGCTATGCCGCCGGATACACGCCAAACCCGAATTACCGCGAGGTTTGTTCCGGCATGACCGGACATAACGAAGTGGTGCTGGTGGTGTTCGACCCGGCGCGCGTGTCGCTGGAGGCGCTGCTCAAGACGTTCTGGGAGGGCCACGATCCTACCCAGGGCATGCGCCAGGGCAATGATCGTGGCACCCAGTACCGCTCCGGCATTTACACCTTCAGCGACACACACCGGCAGTCAGCCGAAGCCAGCGGTCGTGATTATCAGGCACTGCTGAGCGAGCATGGCCGCGGCGCCATTACGACGGAAATCATCGCGGCGCCGGCCTTCTATTACGCCGAAGATTACCACCAGCAGTATCTCGCCAAAAATCCAGGCGGCTATTGTGGCCTGGGGGGTACCGGTGTCGATTTTGTCAGTGCTGCCACCGCCGGCTGAACACCGAAAACCTCTGCAGCCCCTTTGAGCTGCGCCAGAGCCTCAGGTGTTCAGGGCGTCTGACTGTCGCCAGTGGTTGTACCCGTACCTTCGGTGTCCTGCATGGTGGTGCCGGTATCTTCACGCGGTGGCTCGGTTTCCATGGCGCCCATATCGGTTCTCGGCTCGCGGGTCTGCGGGATCTCGCGGTCAGTTTCCGCGGTCGGCGGATTCTGATCGAACATCGGTTCGGTTTCCGCAGTATCCTGGGTCTGATCTCCGCAGCCGCTCAGGAAGAGCAGGCTGCCGGCAAGCACACTGGTCGTTAAAACTTTCATGGCGTTACCTCCACTGGTTGAATCAGGTAACGGCGGAACGGATTCCATTCCGTCGCATGGCAATAGACGTAGCCGGTTTTTACACCGACCACCCAGACAGTATATGCATGCATTACCGGAATGTCGCAGACAGGCTGTAGAATGCGTACATTTGTCGTCGCAAGGCTACAGTTGATGTCATCCCGAGCGGTCCGGACAGCATTTGCCGTGAAGCTGAAAGAGGAACACCCGTGAGCACCGGATTATCGATGCGCGGGCGCGCAGGACGGGTGCTGGGCCCCCTGGTTTTCCTGATGCTGGTACTGTTGCCGCCGCCGGATGGCATGAGCAGTGCTGCGCAGCATCTGGCGGCAGTAGCGCTGTGGATGGCGATCTGGTGGATTACCGAAGCGGTTCCGATTCCGGCTACTGCACTGTTGCCGATCGTGCTGTTTCCGCTGCTCGACATCATGCCGGCAGCGACTGTTACACAGGCCTACTCGCACCATCTCATCTACCTGTTCATGGGCGGTTTCATGATTGCCGTTACCATGGAGCGCTGGAATCTGCACCGGCGCATTGCACTGCATCTGATCAGCCGGATTGGCACCGCGCCGCTGCGGCTGGTGCTGGGATTCATGGCGGCAACTGCATTTTTGTCCATGTGGATCAGCAATACCGCCGCCGCCATGATGATGGTGACGATCGGGATTGCGGTCCTAAAGCAGCTGTTGCCTGGTGGTGATCATCAGAATGAGCCCCTGGGTAACGCACTGATGCTGGGCATCGCTTATGCCGCCAGCATCGGCGGAGTGGCGACGCTGATCGGTTCGCCGCCCAATGCGATTCTGGCCGGCGTGCTGGAGCAACAGTACCAGGTAAGGATCGGGTTCGCGGACTGGATGCTGTTCGCGCTGCCGTTGTCGCTGGTGATGCTGTTGCTGACCTGGGTTTACCTGACGCGCATCGCTTTTCGCCTGGACCGCCGGGTAATGCCGGAAGCCGCTGGTCTTATCCAGACTCAATTGCAGGATCTTGGAGTCATGACAACGCCGGAAAAGCGTGTGGCCTGGGTTTTCGGGCTGGTGGCGATGCTATGGATTACCCACGGACTGATTGACTGGGCGCCGTTGCGTGCAGTCAGGGATTCGACTATCGCCATTGCCGGTGCCCTTGCGTTATTCATAATTCCGGCCGGTCGCGGGCAATCCGGCGCGCTGCTGGACTGGAAAACCGCAGTGCGCATTCCCTGGGACATCATCATTCTGTTCGGTGGCGGGTTTGCGCTGGCGGCGGGGTTCAGCGAAACCGGGTTGACTGTCTGGCTCGCGGAACAGTTGCATGTCCTCAAAGACGTGCCGGAATTCTGGATGATGCTGGCAGTGGGTCTGCTGGTGATTTTTCTCACCGAGCTGACATCGAATACCGCGACCGCCTCACTGGTGCTGCCGGTGTTGGGTGCATTGGCGCTGGCATTGCAGATGCCGCCCCCGGTCCTGATGGTAACGGCGGCGCTATGCGCGTCTTATGCCTTTATGCTGCCGGTTGCCACACCGCCGAATGCTATCGTGTTCGGCAGCCGTTGCATCGGCATCGTGCAGATGGCACGGGCAGGCTTTTTCCTTAATCTGGTTGGGGTGATCCTGATCACCGTATTCGTGTATCTTTGGTTGCCACTGACCGGCCTTTGATCCTCTTGCCACAGGAGCATGACTTGAGTAACAACAGCATTAAAGTGCGCACCAATGGCCCCCTGTTGTGTACCGGCGAGATCGAATTATATGCCGCGGATGGCACACTGCTGGAGAAGTCCGACGACCTGGTGTTGTGTCGCTGCGGGCATTCACAGAACAAGCCCTTTTGCGACGGTAGTCATCGTACCGTGGCTTTCGAGGACAGCGGGGAATTCCAGGACGCGAAATCCGAACCCATAGCTGGGGAGGGTGCTTTGAAGATTACCGTGCGTACCAATGGAATGCTGGTGGCGCAGGGACCGATGTCACTGCTATGCGCAGACGGTGGCGTTGGTGGTACGCGTAATAAAGCTGCTCTGTGCCGATGCGGTCACTCGGCCAACAAGCCGTTCTGCGATCTCAGTCATAAGGCTCAGGCTTTCACGGACTGAGAGCTTCCACTGTGACAGCCTGTCAGCTGCGCACCACGATGTCCGGTTCCATATTCAGCCGGCCATCCTCCTCCAGGACTCCGAGTTTCGTGCCATCGGCGCTATGCACAATCGGTACGGGGTCCTGGAACAAGGGCCTGCGTACGAACTTCAGCTGCCAGCCGAAACCTTCGATCTGCCGCAATGCTGACATTTGTTCAGGGTTCAAAAGCTCGTTTAGATTCTCTGGAACCGGTTTTTCACCCTTGCGTTTTTCGCGATCCATGTTTCTGGTGGTCCTCTGGTGAGTGCGACTGGCATGTCATCGGCCTCGCCCGCGACTGAATAGCGGCACGCTGCGGTATTTGAATAAGGGGATCAGCGCGAGGCCGGCAACGAAGCCGCCGATGTGAGCACCGAATGCGACGCCGCCCTGCTGCCCGCTAGCGCCGACGGAACTGATCAGCTGAATGAAAAACCAGAAGCCCAGCACGAAGCCGGCTGGAATGCGCATGGTGTGGATAATGAAACCAAGGGGTATGACGACCAGTACGCGGGCGTGCGGATAGAGGATCAGATAGGCGCCGAGCACGCCCGATATTGCGCCGCTCGCGCCGATCATCGGAATTTCCGAGCCCGGGTTGGGCAAAGCCTGGGCCATTGCAGCGGCGATACCGCACAACAGATAGAACAGGATAAAGCGCGCGTGACCCATGGCATCCTCGACATTATTGCCGAAGATCCACAGATACAGCATGTTGCCGATCAGATGCATCCAGCCGCCATGCATGAACATCGAGGTAAACAGAGTCATCCAGGCCGGCACCACGGCCAGTTCCGGCGGCAGCGACTTTTCACCGAACAGGCTGGCGGGAATCATGCCGAGGCTGTAAACCACGCGTTGCATTTCCTCACCCAACGACATCTGCCACAGGAATACCAGGATCGATACAGCCATGAATGTGACGGTTACAACCGGTTGGAGTTCGGCGGGATTATCATCGTGCAGCGGAATCATGATTATTTTTACTCAGCGGTGTCGGGACGCCGGTATTTCCAGCGCTTGTAGGCCCATAGCCAGTCTTCGGGCGCGGCGCGCACCTGCGTTTCCACGCAACGTATATACCGTTCCATCATAGTGTAATCGTCGTTCGGGCCGGCTGTCTCACCAAGGTGCTGCAGACGCAGACGGTAATGGCCGCGGCCGGTGCGCTGCATGTGGATGAACACCAGCGGCGCCCGCAGCAGCCGAATGAGTTTTTCCAGTCCCGGATAAAAAGCCGTTTCACGGCCGAGGAAACAGCTCCAGTACTGATCCTCGTCGGCTCGCGGACCCTGGTCGGCCAGTACCGCGACCACGCCACCCGCCTGTGTAAAGCGTGCCAGACCGCCGAGGGATCCGCCTGCGGCAATCAACGTAGTGCCAAAACGGCGGCGCAGAGCCTGCAACTGCGCATCCAGATCGGTATGGCTGATGGGCTTGTACAGTGTCGCGATACGGATATCGAGCTGTGCCGCGCAAGCCAGCTGCATCCATTCCCAGTTGCCCTGATGAGCGGCGGCGGCTACTACTGTCGGGTGATCTTTCAGCAGGTCATAAATCAGCTGCGGATTTTCTATCACCACGCGATCGGCCAGCTGCCGGGGCGTGAGCGTCTGCGCCTTGATGGTCTCCAGCAGAACGTCGAGGGTGTTCCGATAGCTGCGTGCAGCAATGCGTTTCTGGAGCCCCGGCGCCAGCTCGGGCAACGCGCCGCGGATGTTATCCAGCACCAGTTTTCGCTGCATGCGCAGCACATAATACAGCAGCACGAACAGCACACTGGAAATGCCGTACAACACCGGTAGAGGCATCCGGCCAAGCAGGTGAATCAGGGAAGTCAGCCAGCGACGCGGTCTGCTTTTTGATCCAGGCTGCGGCACCGGCGGAATCAGGTGCGCCCGCGCATCAACCGGCGCCAAACGGTGCCGCTCGGCCGGTCGATCCCGGTGCGGGTATAATGGAGCGCCCGGTGATCATGCATGATGTGATCGACGTGAGCGCGGGCTTCTTCGCGGCCACACAGCAACAACTGATCGCCGCCGCGCAATGGTGTGTCCATGGCCGGGAGCAGTATGTTTCCGGTGTCGCGTTTCAGCAGCAGTGGAACCACGGGAAGCATATCCGATCGATTGCGTGGATTTGCACAGAGATGTTCGATACGGACCTCCTCGCTGCGAATCAGGCAATCGAACACAGTTGGCATGTGCAGTGGCGAAACTTCCAGGTCCCACAGGGTGGGCGCGACATCTTCAACGACGCCGGCCACGCGGCTCACCAGCAGGTTTGCCCATTCTTCGGTCTGCTCGCTGGCAAGGCGCAGAAAGTCGTCCAGCAATGGCGCCAGAATCAGGCTCAGGATCTGCTGTGCCGTGATGACACTGGGCTGCATAGTCAGATCGATTCTGGCAGCCTGGAAAATTTCATCCTTGCTCCGCAGGTTCTGTCGGCCGACGGTGAACAGTTCGGGGTTGAGATCACGGGCAGTGATCAGGATCGACAGGTTGTTAGCATCATCATCGGTGCCGGCGATCACCCCTGCAGCGACTTTAATATCGGCTTCCAGCAATGTGCCGGCCTCGGTGCCGCGTCCGGCGATGGTGCCCTCCGGCGCCGCCGTAGTCAGTACGTCAGCTTCGATCAGGCGGGTATTGATGCCTTTCAGTGCCAGGTATTCATGCACTGATTTGCCGAAACGGCCATAGCCGCAGAGTACCCAGGTGCCTGGCGGCGGTGTCTTGAGTTCCGACAGCGGAGCATTGTGCACCGCAGTCATCCATTCATAGACCAGATACATGCTTGGGGCATGAAACATCAGCGAGAAACGCGAGGCAAAAATCTCGAATGGATCAATGATGTGATCGGTTCCGAAAGACAGCATGTTGGCGGCTGAATCCGAGTAATCGGATTGACAGAATACTGCAACCCCGGGCGCCAGCAATTTGCTGGTAATGGCAATCTCGAGGTTGGAATTATCGGAACCGGTCAGACAGATGACGCCCCGGCACAGATGATGTTTCAGACCCGCGGAGATCAGGGCGCCCGATTCAGTGGCGTCGCCCTGCAGCCCCGGAACGTCGGTGTGCAGGTCCTCAACCTCCAGGCTCAGAATGTTGTCACGGTCCTGATCGATAACGACGCAGTAGATACCGCGTTCGGTCAGTTCGTGTACCAGCCAGCTTCCGGCATCACCATAACCGCAGACGATGAAAAACTGTTCCGGCAGACGCCGTACCTGGCGCGAAAAGGAGGACAGTGCCAGAACCCGCCGCAATCCCGGATCCTGAATCAGCGTGAGGATAGAGCCGATGGCATACAGCCAGGAGATTACCGCCGCATAGATGACGAAGGTGGTCCACATGCGCTGCGCGCCGGTAAACGGGTAGGGTATTTCTCCGAAGCCGATGGTCGAACCGAGAAAGCTCACGAAATAGATGGCGTGAAAAAAATCCATGCGCCAGGGGTTGCCCTGGTCATCGACGCCAGGAATCAGCGTCAACCCAAGGATCGAAATGGCATAGGTCAGCACCAGCAGGATCAGCGGCAAACGCATGCGCCGCAGCATCAGATAGATAACGTTATTCATGCGATGTTATCCGTGTTGCTGAATTCAGCGACGGAAGGTAACTGTTTCAACGACCAGCAACAGCACTGAAATCAGATTGGCGAGAAGTGCGCCACCGGACAGGGAGACGATGCTGGCGGTGATGGCCGGCGTGAGCTGTTGGTCCATGACGTAAAGCGTCGAACCCCAGATCAGTGCGGCGGTAATCAACTGCAGATCGGCGACCAGACTGGTGGCGAGCAGCAGTGCGCCGATGTGCGCGCGATCGCCGAATTTCATGATGGTGGCGACCAGGCTGACAACCAGTGCGGCAAATAGCTCATAAGCATTATGATGAGCCGGATTGTCCACGTCGCCGACGAAGAAGCCGAAGTTCAGCGTCAGTGCAAGAATGGTGAAAAATGCGAACAGTACTTTTTCCAGATTCATGATGCGGGCTCCAGCGCCATTTTTTGTGGTGCTCATTGTAACGGAAAAAAGTTCCATAGCATTAAGCTGTTAGCGCATTTTCCGTCGGTTCGCCCAGGCAACCATGATGGATTCACTTCAATATGTCCGGTTGCGCGATATTTCCGTAAATTTCCGGTGCTTAGGGCCGATAGCGGGGTTGGTTTGATGGACAGACCGCCAGGATTTCCGGGATACTACGCGCACCGTGATCAAGACCGAACGCAAAATCAGCGTTGCCGAGCTGGAACTGGGCATGTATGTCGCGCGCCTTGATCGTCCGTGGGTAGAGACGCACTTTCTGTTCCAGGGATTTCATATCAGCAATGATCAGGACATTCGCGAGCTCCGGGAGACTTGCGAATACGTCTATGTCGATCCCGAATGCGATGAACTCGATTATCGCCGTCCCAGACTGAAAACCACCGTCGCTGAAGAACAATCGGACGGCACACCGCAGAATAGCGTCGCCAGCCGCATGAGTGAACGACTCGAAGCGATACTCGGGGCGCCACCGCCGCGTGAATTTTATCCGGTAAGTACGGCAGTCGAAAACGAGATTCCGGTGGCCAGAGAGAGCCACCGCCAGACTGTTGAAGTCATCAGTAGCCTGGTTGGGGAATTGAAGGCCGGCAATACTATCGAACTGGACAGCGTCAGGGAGACCGTTGGTGGAATGATCGCCAGCATTGTCCGCAATCCGGATGCATTTTTATGGCTGACACGGCTCAAGAACAAGGACGCTTACGCTTATATGCACTGCGTCGACGCCTGCGGACTGTCTGTGGCATTCGGTCGGTATCTGGGCTTTTCCAGGACCGATCTGGAAAACCTGGCCATCGGCACGCTGCTGTTCGATATTGGAAAGCTGCAACTACCGGACAGCCTGCTGAAGAAGCCGGGCCGGCTTACCGACCCGGAACTGGCACTGATCCGGCGTCACGTGGAGTTCGGCGTTGATATCGTAAAAGAGATGCAGGGCGTCAACCAGGACATCATTTCAATCGTACTGAATCATCATGAACGTCATGACGGTAGCGGGTATCCGCGCGGTCTGGCTGGCCGGAAAATTCCGGTGAAGGCGCGGATTGCGGCGCTGGTCGACTGTTACGACGCCATCATCAGCGACCGAGCTTACAGTTCCGCTATTTCCTCCTATGACGCTATCCAGGTGCTCTACGAATCGCGCGACAAAGATTTCCAGGCCGATATCGTCGAGCAATTCATCCAGTGCGTCGGACTCTATCCGACCGGAACGCTGGTGGAGCTCAGCAACGGTGAAGTTGGACTGGTGCTGGCGCAGAATCGGGTGCGGCGCCTGCGGCCCCGGGTGATGCTGGTATTGCGTCAGGACAAGTCAGCCTATGACTTCAATCCGATTCTGGATCTGATAGAAGATCCAGTCGATGAAAACGGCGCGCTTATCGAAATCCGCCAACCGCTGCCGCCGGGCTCCTACGGTATCAGTGCCGCGGATTATTACCTGTAGTCCGGCAGCCGATGACGGTTGTAACCATGGCACCTGTTCCGATCATGCAATTTCAGCGTCGGCGACTGCGCGAAGAACTCGACAAACGCATTGCCGGTGCGCGTGAGCAGGACACCCGGCTCGCGTTGCTGGTGATCAATCTGCAGGAATTCCGCCAGGTCAATATCAGTTTTGGACACCAGGTCGGTGATCAGGTGCTGGAACAGGTTTCCGCGCGCATTGCCGCCGCATTGCGAATCGATGACATGGTGCTGCACATCGGCAACGATGAATTCGCAGTAATACTGTCAGATCTGAAAGGTGTGCAGGTGGCACAGCTTGCCGCAGAGAAAATTCTTGCCGGTATCGCTGAAAATCATGCCGTAGCGGGACAGATGCTGGCGGTCTGCGGCCGGCTTGGCGCAGCGGTCTTCCCGGATCATGCTTCGAGCCGCGATGAACTGATGCGTGCCGCTGATTCGGCCGTGCAGTTTGCCGCCGATCATCACCGCGATTATGCCATCTACGATGCTTCGACGCGCTTGCAGGAACGCGATTCGGCGGATCTGCGCGGCAGCCTGCGTGAAGCGATGGACAACGATGACTTCATGCTTTACTACCAGCCTCAAATGAATCTGCAGCAGGGGGTTTTGAGCGGTTGCGAGGCGCTTTCGCGGTGGAAACATGCTCGCAGGGGCTGGATTAATCCCGAGGTGTTTATCGCCGCGGCTGAACGCAGCGGACTTATCGATGAACTCACCTACTGGTCGATCAACGTCGCATTGCGCAAGTGGTTTGAGTTCGAAAGACCCGGTCCGGATACGTCCATTTCTATTAATCTGTCGGCCCGGCTGCTGCATTCACCGGAACTGGTCGGAATGGTCGAGCGCGCTACCAATATCTGGGGTGCGAGACGCGATTCGGTGGTTCTGGAAGTCACCGAAAGTGCCATGATGAGCGATCCGAAAGTGGCCCTGCATACCCTTAGCGCCCTTCATGAAATGGGTATACGATTGTCTATCGACGATTTTGGAACCGGCTATTCTTCTCTGGCTTATCTGAAAAAGCTGCCGGTTTCGGAACTGAAAATTGACAAGAGCTTCGTCATACAGATGGCCGAGAACCGGCAGGATCGAAAAATTGTGCAATCGGTGATTGACCTGGCGCACACGCTCGACATGTCGGTGGTGGCCGAAGGAATCGAAAACCGGCAGGTGCTGGATATGCTGGTGGGCATGGGCTGTGACTATGGTCAGGGTTACTTCATTGCCCGACCGATGTCGGATGCGGCTTTGTCTGAGTGGCTTGAAACTGATGAACTTGCGTTGTTGGAGCACCGCGCCCGCTGATCAGCTGACCAGCAACGCCACCCCACCGCGGCGCGAATCGCCATGGCATTCGAACCGGTTGCCAGTCCTGCGCACCGCATGTACACCGCCAAAATAAAGATTCCGGTCCGGCCAGTACTTGATGGAATCGAATTCCTTTTCGAGCTGTTTGCACACTCCGGCCTCGAATCCGCTCTCGATGCTCAGCAGCCCGTCTTCATAATGCATGCGCGGGCGTTCGATCGCATCCTCCAGTGCCAGATTCCCATCCACCATTCGCAGCATGGTCTGCAGGAGTGCCGAACGGATGCGATTCGATCCGCCGGATCCGAAAGCGACCGCCCCACCGTCAGGCATCTCCAGCAGACTGGGCGCCATCATCGAGGTCAGGCGCTGGTTCGGCTGCCAGCACTGAAAACCGCTCGGGCACAGGTCCTGTTCGCCGAGCATATTATTGAGCATGAAACCCATGTTGCCGATCATGTGGCCGCAGCCCTCGCCGTTGCTGGTCGACAGTGCCGCGACATTGCCGGCTGCATCGACGACGCTGATGTGGGTGGTGCCACGGTAGGCGCGCGCCCGCTTGGCGATATCGCGCAGATAATGATCAAGCAACTGCGGATCCAGCAAACGCTCATCCACCAGGTTAGCGGCTTCCGCCCGCAGGCGCGCCTCGTTGGTGGAGCGCATAACTTCTGCGAGGCGCACCAGGCCGGCGGCGCTGTCAATAACCGTGCGGCGCAGGTCCAGACGTTCCAGTAACTTTAGCGCAAAGCCGATCAGCAACCCGCCGGAAGACGGCGGAGGATTGGTTAGCAGTGTGGCATTCCGGTAGCGCAGTGACAGGGGGGCGCGGGTGATCACCTGGTAGTCGATCAGGTCCTGGCGCTCCAGTTGACCACCATGGTCGCGACAGAGTGCATCGATGATTGCGGAAACTTCTCCTTCATAGAACAGGCGATCGCCTTCCTCGGCAAGTGCCTGCAGGGTTTCAGCGAGTTCCGGCAAACACAGGGTCTCTCCCTGCTGCACCAGTCGCTGTGGATCATGCTGACTGCCAAAGCACCGCGTGGCAGCCTTACTCGCCAGATATACCGGCCGCACGATGTCGAGGATAAATGCCTGTAATTCGTTTACCTGCATACCGGAGCGAGCGAGTTCCAGTGCCGGGGCCATCAATACCGACATCGGCAACCGGGCCAACTGACGATGGATGGTGAACAGCCCGCGCACTGTGCCTGGCACTGCAGCGGAACCATAACCGATATGGAACTCCTGCTGAGTGGTGCCGAAGTCCGCATGGATGGGGTAAAAGTCGATATCCGCCTGGAGTCGCCTGTTATTCGGCGTCTGGGCAAAAAAATCATACACGCGCGCCTTGCCGGCGGCCGGACGCGCCAGCAGAAAACCTCCACCCCCCAGTGAAGCGAGCGCCGGTTCCGCTACGCAGGCACACCAGTGAGCAGCAATCACAGCATCAAACGCATTGCCACCTTCGCGCAGCGCGAAGGCAGCCGCTTCGGCAGTCGCTGAATGTCCTGCGGCAATGGCGCCAGTCAGTCTTTTCGAGTTCATGTACCGCAGTATACCGAAGCCTAATTGCCCCGTATGCGTGAGTGCTCCGATTACCCCTGACTCAGTGAGCTTGACTTAAATCAAGGACCAGAGAAACGCGGACACGATAATGACGACCCAAAGCTGCTGTTTCCGGATATTTGGAAAGGGCGGAACGACAGGCATAACAGATTCGAATCAAGCCGCAGGCGAAATCTTCCTGCAGATAGCCTGGCGCGATGTGCGCCGCAGATTTTTCTGATTGTCACAAAAGGAGCAGAGCGATGGGTGTAAAACACAGGTTGAAATACGGGACGGCGTTGCTTTCCTTGTGCATGGGTATGGTCGGGTCATCGGCGGCCCTGGCCGCGAGGGATGAACCATTTGTTCCCCTGAATGATGAACAGTTCGAGGAAGCCAAGGCGAATTATTTCCAGCGCTGTGCGGGCTGTCACGGAGTGCTGAGAAAGGGCGCGACCGGAAAAAGTCTGGAGCCAGCGGAGACGCGCAAGAAGGGCCAGAGGCGCCTCGAGCGCATAATTCAGCTCGGCACAGAAGGCGGCATGAATAACTTCGATGATATCTTCAGCAAGGAAGAGATCAGCATGCTGGCGACTTACATCCAGATGGAACCGCCGGTCCCGCCGGAGATGTCGCTGGCCCTCATGAAAGAACGCACCAAGGTGCATGTCGATCCCAAAGACTATCCCACCAAACCACTGCATGGCCGCAACTGGGAAAACTTTTTTGTTGTCATCGAGCGTGACGTCGGCAAGGTGGCGATTATCGATGGCGACAAACATGAAGTGGTCGCCCATATCGATACCGGCTATGCCGTGCACGTGATCAAGGGCACCGAACACTCCAATGTCGCGGAGGCCGATGATATCGGACGCTTCTGGTACACCATGGGCCGTGACGGCAAGATGACCAAGATCGATCTGTGGCAGCAGCCCGAGAGCATGCTCGTTGCAGAAACCCAGGTTGCTTATGACGCGCGTGACGTCGCGGTCTCGGGTGACGGGAAATATGTGGTCGGTGGCGGATACTGGCCACCGCACTTCGTTATTGTCGACGCCATGACCATGGAGCCCCTGAAGGTTGTGTCTTCGCGCGGTGTGAACGTCGACGGTGAGTATGTCAACGAATCGCGTGTCGCGGCGATCTACGATACGCCCAACGAGAGCTCATGGTTGATCGCCATGAAAGAGCTGGGCCAGATGTGGCAGGTTGATTATAGCGACATCGATAATTTGCGCATCGACGAGATGGATACCGCGAAATTCCTGCACGACGGGTTTTTCGATCCGACCGGTCGCTACTTCCAGATTGCCGCCAACGCATCCAACAAGATGGTTATCGTGGATACAAAAAAACGCAAGCTGGAAGCGATGATCGATGTCGACAAGCTGCCGCACCCCGGCCCTGGCGCAAACTGGAATGACGATCAATGCGGTCCGGTGGCAGGTACCACCCATCTCGGTGTCGGCAAGGTATCCGTATGGGGCAACGATCCAGAGGGTCATAAGGCCGAGGCCTGGAAAGTCTGCTATGTAGTCGATACCGATGGCCCCGGCCTGTTTATCCGCACGCATCCGAAAAGCAAGTATTTCTGGGTCGACCAGACCAAGCATCCGGAGCCGGAAATCCAGCAATCCATCAAGGTCATCGACAAGAAGACCCGCGAAGTGGTCAAGACGATTCGCCTGACCGAGACGCAGGGTTATGCCGCAGTGCACATGGAGTTTAACAAGGACGGCAGTGAGGTCTGGGTTTCAGTATGGAATCGTTCTGACAGCAGAGAGCCGAATGGCGAAATCGTGGTCTTCGATGCCGATACTCTGGAA
Source organism: Thiogranum sp. (assembly GCA_024636585.1). Classification (GTDB taxonomy): domain Bacteria; phylum Pseudomonadota; class Gammaproteobacteria; order DSM-19610; family DSM-19610; genus Thiogranum. The sequence goes on from JAGXGS010000075.1 coordinate 22,290, forward strand.
GAAAAGACACGCATCAAGGGCCTGTACGCGCCAACCGGTAAATTCAATGTGTATAACCGTATGCACCACGTAACCTGATGGCGAGCCGGAAAGGCATCAGGCAGTAAGCAGGCAACACAGGCGGACACGAGTGATTGTGTCCGCCTTTATTGTGACACCGTATTGTCACGCTAACTATGGTGAGTGGTAAACATGGCCTATCCAAAGAAAAAACCAGGATTGATGTCGCGCAAGGTGTTAATGGGCGCAACTGTCGGCGCAGCGCTGTTCTTCATGATCGTGGGCGTGATTTTCTGGGGCGGTTTCAATACCGCAATGGAGGCCACGAATACGATGACCTTCTGTATTTCCTGTCACGAGATGGAAGAAAATGTTTATCAGGAATATAAACAGACCATCCATTATACCAATCGCAGCGGCGTTCGGGCCTCATGCTCGGACTGTCATGTGCCGGACCCCTGGGTGCACAAGGTGGTTCGCAAGGTACAGGCCAGCCGGGAACTGCTTTCCAAAGCGATGGGCACGGTAGATACGCCGGAAAAATTCGATGAGCACCGTTTGACGCTTGCCAGGCGAGTCTGGACAGCGATGAAAAAGACCGATTCACGTGAATGTCGCAACTGTCATGACTTTGCTTCCATGAACCCGGAAAACCAGCAAAAGCGTTCGCGTGTGCAGCACATGAATGCCATGGAAGCGGGTAATACCTGTATCGATTGCCATAAGGGCATAGCCCATAAGAAGGTGCATGATCTGCTCACAGACGCTGAGCTGGACGTCATGGAGCGCCCGATCGCTCGACACAAACGTGAGGTACCGGTTCAGTGGCTGGCGTTGTCAGAACCGGATCAAGTGAAGATCGCCCAGGCTGCCGAGCCGCAGCAGGTCGCGCACTCCGAACTCGTGGTCGCAGATGCCGAGCCGGCGACAACCGCTGAAGCGGAGACGGCCGAACCTGAACAGACCGCTGCCAGCAGTTTCGGCATGGACTGGAATGGTGTTCCGGCTACGGAGGTCGTGCTTTTCTTCCCCGGACAGGCATCGATGGAATGGGTGCTGACAGGCAGCGACCACGGCGGCGCACGCCCGCTCAAGGCCGGTGATCGCTGTTATGACTGTCACCTCGGTGAAGAACAACGCATGGGCGATCTCATTGTCTCGGGAGAAAAGATCGAAGCCAGTCCGATACCGGACAAGCGTGGCAGCATTCCCGTGAATGTGCAGGCTGCGCATGACTCGGAGTATCTCTACATGCGCTTCCAGTGGCCGGAGACGGCGCATGTGCCGGTACCTTTTGTCGAGGGTGGAAAAATGGACCCGGACAACCCGGTCAAGCTGGCGGTGATGCTGGCGACAGATGATGAGAGCGTTGAATGGGCGGATCTCTCGGGATGCTGGCAGAGCTGTCATCATGATGCGAACAACATGCCGGATGCGCCGGATGTTGCGGCCGCCGCCAATGGGGTCAGCAAATATCTTGCGGAGAGTCGCACAGATATCGAGCTGGCCGGTAAAGGTGACGTGCCGCGTGGTGGTTGGGACAAAAAAAGGGATGACGAGGCGATTCAGGCCGCGCTGGAGGCCGGGCAGTTCATGGATCTGCTACGCTACAAGGTGGGTAGCGGTGAATCTGAAGATGGTTATATCCTGGCGGAACGTGTCATGAAGGGCGGTCAGGGCGTCAGCTTCAGCGGCGGGCTGGCCGGCGGTATCTGGACCATAGAGATGAAACGCAAGCTGGTTTCAGACCAGCCAGGCGACATCAGTCTGGTTCCCGGTGACTGGTACAATTTTGGTTTCGCCATACATGACGACTACAGCAGCAGTCGTTTTCATCATGTCTCCCTGGGCTTCAAGCTGGCTTTGGATGATGAAGATGCGGAGATCAATGCAATCGGAAGATAGGTGCATGGCATGAATCGCAGTACTGTTCTATTGCTGGTGGGGATTATGATTCCGGGCAGCAACGCATATGCCGGCGGCGAACCCGCGCAGGTGGTCATCAGGGACTTTGCATTCACCCCGCAGGAGGTGACTGTCAGGCGTGGTGAATCGGTACGCTGGGAGAACCAGGAAAAACGTCAGTACCACAGTGTATGGTTTGAGACTTCAGGCGAGCCGGAGCCGGATTATTTCTTCCCTGAAGAATCGTACCAACGGGATTTCCCGGAAAGCGGCAGCTTTCCCTACCGCTGTGGCCCGCATCCGGAAATGACCGGAGTGGTGCATGTCCTGGAGTAAACGACAGGCGCACGGCGTCACTGTGCCACTCATGGCGATGCTGGCGATCCTGTATCAGCCAGTGGCGGGGAGCGCCGGCAAAGCGGAGCAATCCGCTACCGATGTGCTGAAGCTTTATACGAGTCACTGTGGTGAATGTCATGGCGCCCAGCGTCTTGGCGCCATGGGTCCAGCGTTGCTCCAGGAAAATCTTCAGCGCCTGAAGCTGACAGAGGCCATCGACGTCATCGCCCATGGGCGCGCCGCGACCCAGATGCCTGCGTTTGCCGACACGCTGAGCCAGGCTGAGATTCAGGCACTCGCGGAATATGTCTATACGCCGACAGCCACACCGGTGTGGGGCCTCGACGAAATCAGATCCAGCCACATTATCCATAATCGGGATGCCGACCTGCCGGACCGGCCGGTGTTCGACGCTGATCCGCTGAACCTGTTTATTGTCGTTGAACTGGGCGATCATCACGCGACGATTCTGGACGGCGATCGCATGGAGCCTATCCACCGCTTCCGGACGCGCTTTGCGCTGCACGGCGGTCCAAAGTATTCACCGTCCGGTCGCTTTGTGTATTTTGCGTCGCGTGACGGCTGGATCACCAAATACGATATCTACAATCTCAAACCGGTAGCCGAGATACGCGCCGGCATCAATACTCGCAATATGGCGGTCTCGGCAGACGGCCGTTATGCGTTGGTAGCAAATTATCTGCCGCATACGCTGGTGCTGCTGGACGCTGTCGATCTGCAGCCGATCAAGATCATCGATGCGGTCGGCGCCGACGGCAAAAGTTCGCGTGTCAGTGCTGTCTACACGGCCCCGCCACGCGACAGTTTTATCGCTGCGCTAAAGGATGTGCCGGAGGTCTGGGAGATTTCCTACGCTGACGATCCGCCGCAGGGCTTCGGCAAGTGGGTGCATGATTATCGCAAGGAGAGCGGCGACGAGACGAGGCCGGAGCCATTCCCGGTGCGGCGCATCCGCGTCGACGATTACCTGGATGATTTCTTCTTCGATCAGAACTATGTGTCGATGATCGGAGCTTCGCGGCAGGGCAGCGGACAGGTGATCGATCTGGATGCGGGTCGAGTGGTGGCCGAACTGAAACTGCCCGGCATGCCACACCTGGGTTCAGGTATTACCTGGGAATACCAGGGGCGGCCGGTTCTGGCTACGCCGAACCTGAAAGAAGGCTCGGTCAGCGTGATCGACATGCAGACCTGGGAAACCATCAGGCGCATCGATACGCTGGGGCCGGGTTTCTTTATGCGCAGCCATGAGAAAAGCCCCTATGCCTGGGTCGATGTATTCTTCGGCCCGCACAAGGACGCGGTGCATGTGATCGACAAGAAGACTCTGGAAGTGGTAAAGACACTGAGGCCCGCGCCAGGAAAGACCGCCGCGCATGTCGAGTTCACGCGCGACGGAAAGTATGCATTGCTGAGTATCTGGGATGAAGAGGGTGCGGTGATCGTCTACGATGCCGGAACGCTGGAAGAGATCAAGCGTCTGCCCATGAACAAGCCGTCCGGCAAGTACAATGTGTACAATAAGACCCGCTACTCAGAAGGAACCAGTCACTGACCCGCAGTTCGCGCGGTTTACTCCACGCCCCGGGCACGCAGGAATCCGCTGTACTGCTGATCGGTGCCGTTGATGTGGCTGATCAGCCAGTCCTTAAGAAAATCCAGTGCATGCTGCATGGCGTCTTCCTGGTTTTCTTCGTACTCGGCGAGCACGGCTTCCACCTTGCGTATCATTTTCAGGTGTTGCGCCTTGTGTGATTCGAAATCAGGATAGTCATGCGCTTCCATCAGCCCTTCTTCGTAACTGAAATGCGTCTTTGTGTAATTGACGAGCTCGTCCAGCGCCTCGCGTTCAAATTCCTCACCCGTTGAATAGTCAATCGCAGTCTGTAGCTGATTGATCAGATTCACCAGTTTTCTGTGTTGCCGGTCAATGGACTCGATGCCCACGTTGTAGTCGTTTTTCCATTCCATGAAACGCTTGTCAGACATTTTTCTGTGAATGAAGGGAATTATTACGAGCGCGGCTACCAGTAACCAGGTCAGCGGATTGGCCGGACCTGCCATAAGCGCCAGTATGACCGCGGTGAGGAGGGTCAGGATAAGCAGTGAAACGCCAAACATATTCAGGTGTTGATTCATGGGATGCATCCCTTGTTATCGATAACTGTGGCCGGCGCTATTTTAACACTGCATACGTGCATTTGACGCTTGATATACATCAAGGACAGTGGAAAAGCGCGCACTCGATAATCGCCGCACAGATTGATGCGGAAAGCAGTCGCACAAAACTCGGGAGACAAAGGTGGGAACAGAGGCAAAGATCTTTCTCGTAGGAGCTGGCCCGGGCGATCCGGATCTGCTCACGTTGAAGGCATTGCGACTCATCCAGACTGCCGACATCCTCGTCTACGATCGTCTTGTTTCACCCGAAATACTCAGCCTCGTTCCGAATTCCGTGCCGCGCCTCTTTGTTGGAAAGGCAACCGGACGACACACTCTGAGTCAACTGGAAATCAACGTACTACTGGTTGACCTGGCGCGCAGCAATCAGCGCGTGGTGCGACTGAAGGGTGGCGATCCATTCGTGTTCGGGCGCGGAGGGGAAGAAGCGCTGGCACTGGCAAAACAGCGCATAGCATTTGAAGTAGTGCCCGGCATCACCGCGGCCCAGGCCTGTGCAGCCTATGCAGGTATTCCGCTGACGCACCGTGGACTCGCACAGGGAGTGCATTTCATTACCGGCCACTGCAAAGATAACGAAACGCTGGTGATCGATCCTGCAACCCTGGCTGATCCGGATCAGACACTGGTGATTTACATGGGACTCGCCAACCTTTCGCAGATCGTAAGTGACCTCACGAGTTCTGGCCGCGCAATGGATACGCCGGTCGCCATCGTCGAACGGGGTACGACACCGCGCCAACGCAATATCTTCACGACGATTGCACAGCTGAATGATGCCGCGTCTGCACACGCAATCGAATCCCCTGCCTTGCTGATCATCGGGAAGGTCGTATCGCTCGCCGCCGAACTCGACTGGTTCATGCCGGTGATGCAGGAAATGGAAGCCCGCTATGCGTGAGTCTCTGATGTTAATCATGCTGTGCGCGCTGACTGCATCCGCAGGTGCGAATGCGGACCGGCTGTCGGTGCAACGTCAGCAGGAGCTGAAGGATCTGGTGCACCAGGATTGCGGTTCCTGTCATGGCATGCGACTGACCGGCGGACTCGGTCCGGCGCTGACGCCGCAGGCGTTGCAGGGGAAGAATCATGAGTTTGTTACAGCGACCATCAGCGAAGGCCGCCTCGGCACACCGATGCCACCCTGGCGCAGCTTGCTCTCCGCGTCCGAAATCCATTGGATAGCGGACTACCTGAAGGGTTGGGAGGGCAAGCGATGATGCGCTTTGCGGCCAGCCTGATGTTATGCCTGTGCAGCATCCAGGCAGCTGCTGCGCCACGCGGCACTGGCGACCTGGGGGTGGTGATAGAGCGCGCCACGGGACAAGTGCTGGTGGTGGAACACAGCACCGATACGCGGCTGGCGGAAATTGACGGTCTCGGCGATCTGTCGCATGCCTCGGTAGTGTTTTCGCGTGATGCACGCTACGCCTATGTATTCGGACGTGATGGTGGTCTGACCAAAGTGGATCTGCTGGATGCGCGCATTGTCAAACGGGTGATGCAGGCCGGCAACAGCATCGGCGGTGCGATCTCCCAGGATGGAAAGCTGGTTGCGGTGTCCAACTACGAACCGGGCGGTGTGAAGGTATTCGACGCAGCTTCCCTGGATCTGGTCGCCGAGATTCCTGCCGAGTACGCGCCGGGCAGTTTTTCCAAGACCGTGGGGCTGGTGGATGCGCCCGGCAATCGCTTTGTGTTCAGCCTGTATGACGGCAACCAGATCTGGATTGCCGATATGACTGATCCGGAAAAACCATCGATCACGCGTTTCAAAGATGCCGGCAAGGCCCCTTATGACGCGCTGATTACACCGGACGGACGTTATTACATCGCCGGCCTGTTCGGCGAAGACAGTCTCGCGCTGGTCGATCTATGGCATATCGAGAAGGGCGTGAAAAAGATCCTCGCCGGCTATGCGAAGCGGGACGAACAGCTGCCGGTGTACAAAATGCCCCACCTGGAAGGCTGGGCGATGGCCGGAGAGCATGTCTTCGTGCCCGCAATCGGTCAGTCAAAAGTACTGGTAGTCAATGCGCGCACCTGGGAGCAGGAAACTGAGATCGATGTGCAGGGTCAACCGGTGTTTGTGATGGCGCGTCCCGACGGCCGCCAGGTTTGGGTGAACTTTGCCTTTCCGAATAATGATCAAGTCCAGGTCATCGATGTGGAGTCGCACCGGGTTGTGAAAACACTGGCGCCCGGAAAATCGGTGTTACACATGGAATTCACGCCACGCGGGGAAAAAGTATGGGTGTCGGTTCGCGACGATGACCGCATAGCCGTTTATGACACTTATACGCTGGAACAGCTGAAGGTACTGCCGGCGCTCAAGCCCAGCGGCATATTTTTCACCGACCGCGCACACCGCACTGGATTGTAGGCATGGAGACCCTGACTGAAAAACTGCTTAACGATTTTCAACGGGATTTCCCACTCAGCCCGCAGCCGTTCGCGCAGATGGCCAGGTTGCTGAACACCAGCCAGGAACAGGTGCTGGCGCTGCTAGGGGAACTTCAGGCCAGTGGCGCAGTGAGTCGTGTCGGAGCAGTATTCCGTCCGAACACGGTAGGAGTCAGCACTCTGGCCGCCCTGGCAGCGCCCCCCGAACAACTGGAAACGCTGGCAGCGATCATCAGCGCCTGTCCGCAGGTCAACCACAATTATGAACGCGAGCATCGTTTCAATCTCTGGTTCGTCGTCACCGCGCAACATCAGACGGCGCTGAAACAGACCCTGAAAACGCTGGAGCGGGATACCGGATACCCGATTCTTTCACTGCCGCTGGTGCGCGATTACCACATTGACCTGGGTTTCCCCATGCATCTGCAGGAGCAGGCGAAGATCAGTCCGCTGGCACAGCAGAATGAAGCATGTACGGCGTTCATGGAACCCGCACTGGGTAATGCCGAAGATTTGATAGAAGCGATTCAGGATGGGCTGCCGCTGGTGGCGAGGCCCTATCAGGCAATTGGTGTTCGACTTGGCTGCTCCGAACAAATTGTCATCGACAGGCTCGGCAGCATGCTCGATGCCGGCGTCATCAAGCGGCTGGGCGTGGTGGTGCGCCATCACGAGCTGGGATATCGCGCCAACGCCATGGTGGTGTGGGACGTGCCGGATGAGCGGATCGATCAGCTGGGGGTGCTGCTGGGGCGCCAGGATTGCGTAACTCTGTGCTATCAGCGTCCCCGGCGACTTCCGGACTGGCCTTATAACCTGTTCTGCATGGTGCACGGCCGTGATCGCAGTGACGTAATGGCGTGCATCGAGCGCATGGCCGGGGGGCTGGAACTCGAGTCGGTTCCACACAGCATATTGTTCAGCGGGCGGCGCTTCAAACAGCGCGGCGCGCGTTACCGGACCAGGCACTGATGGATAATCTGGATCGACGTATTATCAATGAACTGCAGGTCGACTTCCCGGTTTGCGAACGTCCCTTCAAAGCGGCGGCGGAACGGCTCGGCACTACCGAAAGTGAACTCATTACGCGCCTGCGGTGCATGCTCGATGACGGCCTGTTGACCCGCTTTGGCCCGCTGTTCCACGCCGAACGTATGGGCGGTGCGCTGAGCCTGTGCGCGATGCAGGTTCCGGTCGAGCATTTCGATCAGGTGGCGGCGCAGGTAAATGCATTTCCCGAGGTCGCGCACAATTACCAGCGCGATCATGAGATGAATATGTGGTTTGTGCTGGCAACCGAGACGCCGGAAGGACTGGAAGCGACGATTCGGGAAATCGAATCGGAAACCGGTCTGCCGGTATTTAATCTGCCCAAGCAGGAAGAATTTTTTGTTAACTTGCACTTCCAAGTATAACACGATGGACAACGCACGCAGGGATGAATTTACAGAACTGGATCGCCGTATCGTACTCGCGGCACAGTCCGGATTACCGCTGGATGTCCGGCCTTATGACTATCTGGCATCGGAGCTGGGCGTAACACCCGAGGTGTTGATGGACCGCCTGCAGGCCATGCAGACCGATGGGCGCATTCGTCGCATTGGCGTGGTGCCAAATCATTACCGGCTCGGATATATCGCCAACGGGATGTCGGTGTGGGACATCGCAAACGGCGACGTGCAGGCGGTTGGCAGGCAGGTCGGTGCGATGGAGATCGTCAGTCATTGTTATCACCGTCCCCGCAGGTTGCCGGGCTGGCCATACAATCTGTTCGCGATGGTGCACGGACGCAGTCAGGATGAGGTGATGGCCAAGGTGGCCCGGATTGCGCAGTTGCTCGGTCATCGGGCACGCCAGCACGATGTGCTGTTCAGTACCCGGATTCTGAAGAAAACCGGGCTGCGCCTGGCAGGAGGTTGAATGTTTCGCATATCACAATATATGCAGGAGTTGCGCGCGCCGCTGGATGATCCGCGCATGCGCAAGCCGGCCGGACCGGTAGTGATCTGGAACCTGGTCCGCCGCTGCAATCTCACCTGCAAACACTGTTACTCGATTTCCGCGGACATTGACTTTCCCGGTGAGCTCGATACCGGGGAAGTGTTCGAGGTGATGAAGGATCTGCGTGGATTTCATGTACCTGTGTTGATTCTGTCCGGCGGCGAGCCGCTGCTCCGACCCGACATTTTCGAAATCTCCCGCTATGCAAAGGAACTGGGCTTTTATGTCGGCCTGTCCACAAACGGCACGCTCATCGATGAAAGCATGATCGACCGCATTGCCGCGGTGGGTTATGACTATGTCGGTATCAGCATCGATGGCATCCGCGAAACGCACGACTGGTTCCGGCAGAAGCAGGGCGCCTTTGATGCGTCCATGCATGCCATCCGCCTGTGCCGTGACGCCGGAATCAAGGTCGGCATGCGTTTTACGCCGACCCAGGACAATGCCGCGGAGTTGCCGGAACTGCTCGAGGTGATGGACCGCGAGCGGGTCGACAAGCTGTATGTCTCGCACCTGAATTACGGCGGGCGCGGCAATCGCAACCGGCGTTCAGATGTGGTGCATCAGACCACGCGCTGGGTGATGGACCTCCTGTTCGATGCCAGCTGGGCTGATGTAAAAGCCGGCCGCAAGCGCGAATTCGTCACCGGAAACAACGATGCCGACGGCGTCTATCTGCTGCACTGGGTGCAGCGTAATATGCCGGAACAGTATGATTACATGCGCCGACGCCTGGCCGCCTGGGGTGGCAATTCCTCCGGTGTGAATATCGCCAATATCGATAACCTCGGGAATGTGCATCCTGACACCTTCTGGTGGAACTATAACCTCGGCAATGTGAAGGAACGGCCGTTTTCGGACATCTGGCCGGATACCGGCGATCCGCTGATGGCGGGCCTGAAAGCATCGCCGCGACCGTTGCAGGGGCGCTGTCGGGTGTGTCGCTACCAGGATGTCTGCGGCGGCAATACCCGGGTGCGCGCGTTTCAGACCACCGGCGATCCCTGGTGGGAAGATCCGGCCTGTTATCTGGATGATGAGGAACTCGGCATTCGTGAAGAAGAGTACGCCGATGACAGGGTGCAGCCGGCCGAACTCGCCATTCGCACCATTCGACGGGCCAGCTAGGTGCGCGCCGGTCGTCCGTGCGGCGTCGTGAGATGGATGAGATTGACGACCGCCAGCAACAACAGCGCGGCCACTGCATTGTGCAGCGTGACCAGCAGCAGAGGCAGTTCCGTCAGCACCATGCCGGCACCGAGAACGACCTGGATGAGGAGCAATACTGCAATGCTGATGCCGGTGCCGCGGAACCGCGCGTCCAGGCGCATGGCCCTGAATGCCAGTGCACCGAGCAGCAGAACGGTCACGACAGCGCCCAGCCGGTGTGTCATGTGTACGGTTTTTTGCACCGCACCGGTGATCACTTTGCCGCTGTCACCGATGCTGAGCCGGGTCACTGGATCAAAGCCCTCGCGCAGGTTTTCCAGCGACTGCCAGGCGCCGTTGCAGCCCGGCAATGAAGCACATGCCGGACCGGAAAAACTGGCGCTGGTCCAGGCTCCAAGGCCAAGCTGTATGACGAGCACCAGCATTGCCAGCAGCGTCCAGCGCCGCAAGCCCGGTGGCGGCGCGTCTGGCACCGGCTCGGCGGCACGCTGGCCCATCCACCAGAGCAACGCCAGCATCGCCATGCCACCACCGAGGTTGCCGAGGGTGACCACCGGCAGATCCGGTGACGGCGTGCTGTACCCGAGCACCGACAGGAATACGGTTAAAGCGAATACCAGCAACGGCGCGACTATGCCGACTCCGGCCGGCCGCCGCCCGCGTATCGCCATCAGGGTAATGACCAGTACCACCAGGCCGAGCAGGCTTGCGGCGAGGCGGTGTACCGCGCCCGCCGTAGACGTGGGTACCAGACCGGTCGGACGTTCGACTGCAATATATCCGAAGCAGTCCGGCCAGTCCGCGCAACCCACGCCGATGCTCGCCAGCCGCAGGTGCGCACTCAGCACCACGGCCGCGAATGTCAGCAGCAGGGCCAGGAACACCAGTGAGGTAAAGATGCCGCCTTTGGATTTGTCGTTGTTGGCCATGGCCTGTGCTTATTACACAGACCTGGCGGAAATGTCAAAAGCATCCAGCGTGGAGGGAGATAGCGGATATGCGTGACGAGTTTGTGTTACCGATACCTCGCGACAGCCGCCGTGCACTTGCCGGTGGCTGGCTGTGGCTGGGGCTGCTGGCGCTTTCGGCCTCGGGCATTTTTTCTCTGCTGCTGGTGTTGTCGCGCACACCCTATGTCCAGGATGTGATTCCATGGATCGATTTTTTCCATACCGCGCTGGTCGTGCATGTAGACCTGTCGGTGCTGGTATGGTTTCTGGCCTTCGGCGGCGTATTGTGGAGCCTGAATTCGACAACGCGCTTCATGAAGCTGGGCTGGCTGGCGCTGGGTTTTGCCGGCCTTGGTGCGGCGGCGATGGTGGTGGCACCGTTCATCGGACCCGGAAATCCTCTGGTGAGCAATTACATTCCGGTGTTGCAGACACCCCTGTTCGCGCTGGCCTTGTTGTTCTTTGGTTTCGGTATCACGTTGCTCATCCTGCGCAGCATGACCGCACAGTCCCGGGTCGGGCAGCAGCTGGAAGGCGTCGGCGCCCTGCGTTTCGGATTGAACACGGCCGCCGTGGCGTCCGCTATGGCTGTGCTGGCGTTTGTGTGGTCGTATCTGGCGCTGCCGGAGTTTCTGAGCGGGAAGCCTTATTACGAGCTGCTGTTCTGGGGCGGCGGCCATATGTTGCAGTTCACCTATACGCTATTGATGCTGGTAGCCTGGCTATGGCTTGCGTCAGCATCCGGAGTCAGCCTGCCACTGACGCCACGCGTGGTATTACTGCTGTTTTTCCTCGGCCTGGTGACGGTGTTTATGGCACCGCTGATTTACTATGGCCACGCCATTACCTCGGTTGAACACATCAAATTATTTACCTGGCTGATGCGTTACGGCGGCAGCCTGGCGACCTTGCCGCTGGCTCTGGCGATACTCTATGGGCTGCTGCGCAGCCCTGCATCGCCGCGCGCACAGGCACCGCTACGCGCAGCCTTGCTGACGTCGATGCTGCTGTTCGGTCTTGGCGGGGTCGTAGGTTTTCTGATTCAGGGCAGCAATGTCACCATTCCCGCCCACTATCACGGCTCAATCGTAGGCGTCACGCTGGCGTTCATGGGACTGACTTACGATTTGCTGCCACGCATGGGTTATGCACATCCGGCCATGCGAGCTGCGCAAATCCAGTCCTGGGTGTATGGCGGTGGTCAGCTGTTGCACGTGCTGGGCCTGGTCTGGTCGGGCGGTTATGGTGTGCAGCGCAAGGTTGCTGGTACCGCCCAGGCACTGGATGGTGTGGAAAAAATAGTCGCCATGGGACTCATGGGACTGGGCGGACTGATCGCGATCATTGGCGGCCTGATGTTCCTGGTCATTGTGTTTATGGCAATGGCAAAAGGCCGGCGTCAGCAGACACACGCACCCGGTACCATTGCGGCGCAACAAGGCTGAGTCATGCGACGCTGGCGAGCACCGGGCCTGACGTCAGCATGGCGTGTGCTGCTGCTTTCATGTGTCTGCGCGTTAACCAGCCCGGCAGTCGCAGCTGACAATCATCAGCAGCACGGTGCCGGCACTGGAATCGACGCGCCGCCAGCGGTCTCCGCGCCGGCGCTGACAGATGCAGAACCGGAAACGCATGAGCTGGCGCCGGGCGGCCGGCGCGAGGATCTGACTGTGTTCTTCGCAATCGGTATCCTGATCGACCTGTTGCTGTTGACGTTGTTCTTCGTCTGGGCAACGCGACAGTGGCGGAAGACACGGCGATAGGGGTCGGGAGTGTATGGCTGTAAAAAAGGACGTGCCCTGGGGAACGCTGCTGCTGGGGGCTCTGTGGGCCGGACTGCTGGCGCTGACGCTCTGGTGGCTGTATCCCGACCGGCCGATTCCAACGGAACTCCAGGGAATCGTGCGTCCGCACCCGAAGCTTCTGCAGCCCTTCGAGCTGGTCGACCAGCGTCACCAGGCATTTACCATTGAACAGTTGCGCGATAAATGGAGCTTTGTATTTTTCGGCTATACATACTGCCCTGATATATGTCCCACTACGCTGTCGACGCTCAGCGCAGCGACCTCCAGACTGCGCCGTGAATCACAGAGTATCAGTAACGAACAGGTTGTATTTGTGTCGGTCGATCCCGAGCGCGACCGTCCTGAGACACTCGCTGACTATGTGCAGTACTTCAGCGACGCGTTCATCGGCGTCACTGGCGACAAACGCGCGATCGATACTCTGGCGCGCCAGTTCAACGCCGGTTACGTCAAGGAAGCCGAGACGCCGGCGGGTGACTATCTGGTCAGCCACGCCAGCACCATTTTCCTGGTCGACCCGGACATGCGACTGGTGGCCGCGTTTCCTCCACCCCACGACCCGGATACACTTGTCGAGCAATACCGGCTCATTCGTGCGATGCAATCGGAGTAAAAGGATGAAGAACCTGTTAATGAGCGCAGCTTTGTTGCTGCTGGTGAGTGGTTGCAGTTCCCCACAGGTGCCTGCGCCACTGGAGTTGACTGACTTTATAGAAATGCTCAGGGAGCAGGGCGTGGACGGTGAGCTGGCGGTAAGGGAGCCTATCAATGGCGACATGGAGTATGTGGCGGAATATGCCGTAGCCAAATATACCAGTACACGGATTATCTCGTTGTTCAAACTCAGGGACAGTGAAAGCGCCGAAAGCAATCTTCAGCAGGCGCTGGAAAATGAAAAATTATCCGGCCAGGCGCGTAACGGCTCCTTTGTCATGGCGGCAACCTTCTTTCCACCGGATGACGAGGCGGCGGAAAAAATAAAGACGCTGTTTCTGGAACACAACTTCGAATGAGTCCTGACTGGATCTGCGCTACACACTGATGAAAAGCCTGCGCCTGTTCCGTCTGTCTCTGCTGGTGTTGCTGGTGTCGGGTGCTACCGGTTACCTGCTCTGGTCGCAACCGGAAACTGCAGAACAACGCGCCCGGCGCACGCTCGCCTTTCAGGAAACGGTATCGCAGGCAGCGCCGCTGGTTGCCGCGATACAGGCATTCCACGATGCCACCGGCGAGCCGCCGCAAGCGCTGACGGAGTTGATTCCCGGTTATCTGCCGGCGTTGCCGGTCACTGGCCTCGACGGTTGCGAAAGTTTCGAGTACCGCCGCCTGCCAAACCCGCGGTCCCTGGTGGTCTGGTATGACCTGGGTGCACTTCAGGACCCGGCGGATTCCGGCCAGAGCCGCTACAGCGACGGCGATCCCGGGCACGCCATCCTGGTATTCACGCTGGACGGCGAAGCAAAGATCAGTAGTGCGTCAATCGATCGCGCACCCAAGGATATCGAGGTGGTGGAGTTCGATTCGGCGCGCTGGAAAGCCGGCGAACAGCGTATGCAAATGGCGCCATCGCTGGCCGAAACCTGGCGGCTCTACGGCATGCCGCGCAGTGTGTTCGAAGACCTGCTGGGCCAGGTTGACGGTACCCGGGCAGTGCATCGGTCGCCCTGGGAATTGCGGGTCAACTGCCCGACCGGACTCCTGCGGCCCGATGCCCTGGTGTACTGGCCAACCGAGGCCTATCCGCAGCAGCTTTATGGCGGGCTGACCGAGCCGGTCGGTTCCTGGGTCTATGTTCGCAATTAAATTGATGACTAACGAGTTTCATGGCCCCGGCGTACTCATGTCGGGACCGCGTCATTGCAGTATCAACATTGGAGAGAGCCCATGTTAGGTTTCAAAAGTTCCGCTACCCAGGACAGTTCCCACTGCCTGTTGAAAGAAGTCGGGCTGGCACAGCTCAACAAGCAACACCTGCGGCTGGCGAGCTATGCCGTCGAATTCAGCCAGATCATCGAGGAGTTGTCATCGCGTGAGCCAAGTACCGCGGACTGGCGGCGTATCGACGCGCTGTTCAGCAAGATCATGCGTTTTGTGGCAACGCATTTTGCGGAGGAAGAAGCCCTGATGGTTGAACATGGTTATCCCGGCTATGAAGCGCATAAGAAGCTGCATGATAAATTCACCGGAGATATGATCAAAATGCAGGGTGAGATCAATAACCGCAATATCAGGTTCAAGATGAAAATGAATTCGCTGCTGTGGGACTGGCTGTACAAACACATCAACGAGGTTGATTACCAGTACCGCGATTTCTTCCAGGCCAAAGGTTTGAGCTGAGCCCGATGGGGCAGGCTGTTTTGGAAACCGGGGCGAATGTAACAGGATGTGGCGCAATGTCACCGCCGCGGCAACACCTCCGCCAGTTCCTGGAGTGAGCCCAGGGATCGGGATTGCTGGTCTTGCGTATAGCGTCCGGAATGAAACGCCGGTTCGGAGATTGCATTTTCTGCTGGTCCGGAGATGGCAAAGTTCAGTTCACCATTGTTGCCGTCAATATCGTTGAAGTGGACCGTCGCACAACGCGCTGCAGACGACGAATCCGTACCGCAGGGCGCCAGATGATCCGGCCATATCAGCATACTCTGGGATGGCAGTAGCGCGGCGAGCCAGTCTGTCAGAGCAGCGCCGCCAGATACTGACAGCGTTTTCAGCATCGCCGGATCCAGTTCGCGAAGGTCCCCGCTCAGCGTGTCGACATGCCAGAGCCCGCCGCTGTCCGACGTATGCACCTGCAATGTCTGTACGCCATTAAACGCCGCTGAGCTGGCAGTAAAGCTGACTTCTTTTGCGGCATGCACCTGAAGATCCGAGTAGCGGGGGGTGCGGTCACCTTCGAAATCCAGATACCGGCAGTCTGCGATGCCCTGTGGCGCGCAGGAGTCAGGCCGCTTCACAGCATCGATCATGGCTTTCGGCAGACGGGCAGGGTCCCAGCCGATGAAATGCCCGCAGGCATCGAAACTTATATTCAGCACCTGCAGACTTGCCGCGAGAGTTCGCTGATCAAAAACCTGGTAATCACTTTTCATGCGCTCCGCAATTTCGGCGACGCTGTGGTTGGCGTTACTGCCGGCTTCGCCAAGAATGCGCCAGCCCTTGTCCTGCGGGTCAGCTGCAGGGAAATCCCGGGTGTTCTCCGAACGGCACATGACCACAGCTGTTTCTCCCAGCTGGCTGAAGGGAATGTTGCGGTAGTAGCGCACGACTTTCAGCTGCAGCTGTGGTCCGTCATAAAACAGGTGTTCATCGAGTCGCTCGTTCGGCTGACCGCATCCGGCCAGCAACAGGTACAGGACGCTGATCAGGCAGGCCCCGGGCAAAACGCTTATATTCATGTCAGCACCAGCGGATTTTTGGTTAAGGCGACAGCGACGATATAGAAAAAGCACAGCAACGCTGCAATCCAGCTGCCGATCCGTATGCGTTTCGTTCTGCCATAGGTAAGCGCCAGCATACCAAAGCCTATATAAGCTACCAGCGCCAGGACCTTGGCCGTAAGCCAATGGTGTACAAACGGATATTGATACATGCTGACTGCGAGGTAGATCGCGCTGCCCAGTAATACCGTATCGATGACCGGCGGGATACGCCGGGTCCACTTGCGGTGTAGCAGATCCGACTCCATGATCATCCAGATGCCACGGATGACGAACAGGATAAAGGTAAGCACCACCGTTGTGACATGGACGTATTTGGCGAACATTATCATTGAATGAAAAATTTACCGGTATCGGAATTGAAGTTGATCACCAGCCGCTGTGAGGGCTTCAGCGTGACCGTCTCTTCGTGCACATGCGTGGGACCTTCGACGCGCACATTGTCGTTCATATGTATCACCAGCCGATGCTCGCCGGCCCTGACTGTTGCGCTGCGGTAGAAGTCGACTCCCAGGTCATTATACAGGCCCGGTGCGGTCAGGACTTCATCGATGACCGGTTCAGCGTCGATCAGCAGGTCGACCGACACTGGCGAGCGTTCGCGTGGACATTCCATGGGCGTCCGCATATTTGGCGGCAACGCAGCCAGTTCCTCGGCGGAGAGGGTTCGGCAGGGCTCGCTGCGTTCGCCGGCGTGCGCGAAAGCCACGGTAACAACGGCCTGTCCGGGCATCAGCAGGCGGTACGGCGGCGCGGCAGAGAAGTACCAGACCAGCAGCATGAACAGTGCGAAATTGAGTGCCTGCAGAGGAAAACGACTAAGCCTGGGCATTGGGGGCCTCGCGCGCTGAATCCAGTGCCGCGACAGTTTCCCGGAATGCCACGAGCTCCCGGTCCAGCCTGGCGGCATCAGTGACGGCAGCTCTGAATACCCGTATCCGATCGCGCTCCGCACGTTGCCGGAGGATCGGCTTGCGGAGTCCCGAAAAGCGCTGATCCAGCCAGATGTTCCCGTAACGGTAATAACAGTCGCCGCTGCGACAGCCGGTGATCAGTACGCCGTCAGTACCCTGTTTCAACGCATATTCCACCAGTGTCGGTGGTAACATGCCGGCACAGAACAGGCTCAGCACCGCGGTATCCGGAGTCTGCAGTGCAGCGACATCGACCGCATTGTTGCAGCCGAACACCATGATTTTCGTGTTGCCGGCCAGTTGCGCCAGTGCTGTGTCGACGCGATTGCGGATTTCGTCGATCGGGTACTGGGGCATATCGATACCGGTTTCCAGGGTCTTCTGCGAGCGCCTGAACGGATTCGATGAGTGGCAGGAGCCGACGCAGATACCGCAGGCCGCACATTGATCAGGATTCACCACGACTTCGCTCGGCCAGCGCGCGCCGTCGCTGCGCGCCTGCACGGTGATAGCATCGAAAGGACAGTCCTGCGCGCACTGGCCACAGCCGTTGCATTGATCCAGGTGTACCTCGGCGGCCGGCCCGGTTTTTTTCGGCGGCAGCCACGGCAGGATCATCAGCAGCAGCGTAACGCCGGTGGTGAGCATCCACACCTGACCGGCAGTCCACTTGTCGAGCAACGGATAAATGTTGAGATAGAACCAGTCCAGGTTCAGCACCATGGGCACCTTGTCCAGATCAGCAGGGCCATGACTGGTGGCGGGCGCCAGCAGCGATAACACCAGCAACGCCAGCAGGCTTCCGATCGCCAGGCCGCGGGGCGCGGTGACTTCGACATGGGAGAGCCGCTTGACATGTATCCACAGGGCTATCACCAGCAGTACCGGTTGTCCCAGCAGATGCAGAAATGCCATCAGGGTGAACAGCCGGTCCGTGAGCTGGCCGGACAGGAAGTCGCGCGCCATGGAGCCCGACACCACCGGCAGTGTATCCATCAGTTGCGCGGAATAGATTGCCACATACAGACCCAGTTCATCCCATACCAGCCAGTACCCGGTAATGCCCAGGGTGATCACGAACCACAGGGTCGGCACGCCGGTGAACCAGGAAAACCAGCGGATGCCGCGATAACGATCAAGTGCGAATTCACGGAACATGTGCAGCAGGATCGTGATCACCGCGGCATCCGATGCATAGCGGTGCAGGCTGCGCATGACTCCGCCTATATACCACTGCTCGTGCGTCAGATACTCCACCGACGCATACGCACCGGCGGTACTGGTGTCAAAAAAAACGAACAGGTAGATGCCGCTGACCAGCACCACCCAGAAGAAAAAAAATGTCAGGGTGCCCAGGTGATAGAGGGGATTCCAGCCTGACCCGAAGGATACATTGAACCAGTCTTCCAGCAGCAGATAGCTGCGTTTAATGGGATTTACGCGTGCGTTCACAAAGCAGGTCTCATGAAATTCAGCAGGGCAGGAAGTATCGCGGTGCTTTCTTTATCAGCCATCGGATGTCACTCACCATGTCACCGTCGGGCAAGCGCTCCGACCCGCTGAGCCTAAGGCCTGGCGATATTAGTCGTCCTTGATATACCTCAAGTGCTGGCGGGGTGCCGGCGGTGGCGGGTTTCAATGATGATGAAGGCAACGCCGGACAGGATAATGAGCGCGCCGATCGCAATGCCGATAAACAGTGAGTAGTCGAAATGGTAGGCATCGCGGGCCGGATCATAGGTGGTGCAGAAGAAGCGCACCTTGTCCACCAGTTCCGAGAGCAGCGTCTGGTCTGGTTTGGGGCGCCCCAGCAGCAGATCCTTCAGGGGTTCGACCAGCAGCGGTGTATCGAACACTTCGCCGTAGACCTGCCGGTAAACGCGGCCCTCGGCATCGATCACGCTGGCCTGGGTGATATGGTCGAAACCATTGGGTGAAGCGAAATACTCAAAGCCGAGTTCCTCACTCAGGGCATTGACGGTGTCCGGGCTGGCGCTGAGCAAATACCATCCGCGGTCATCGATGCCCTGTTTTCTGGCGAAACTCTGCATTGCCTGGGGACTGTCGTTGTAGGCATCGAAGCCGAGCACCACGACATTGAACGCATCGTCACCGAATGCATCCTGGGCCTTGTCGACTACCGTGGCGAGGTGCCGGGTGGTCATCGGACAGATCTGGTAACAACTGGTATAGATGAGGCTCACGATCAGCGGCTTGCCGCGCAGGGAGTCGAGCGCTATCGCACGGCCCTGGTGATCGGTGAGTGAATGATTGCCGAGCACTCCGCCGATCGCGGCCTGACTGCGCTCCAATGCGCTCTTGTACTGGAAGGCCTGGACTGAATCGGCGGACCGCAGTTCGCCGGACACTACCGGTTCGGCGTTCGCCGGCAGGCACAGTGCCATATACGCCAGGCATAAAAGCATGGCGGGAAAACGGCTGGAATCCGTCATGTCAGCCAACCAGCGCGGCGTCGAGCAGGGCGAACAGCAATAGCAGCAACAGCTGGGCCAGCGACGCAAAAAAACTGCGCATCCCGTTTTTAGTGGATGGTTCTCGTACCAGTCGCAGTGCGTGATGAATAAAATAACCGCCACCCGCCAGCGCACCGACCAGATAGATCCAGCCCAACCCGAAGAAGAAGGGCATGATGGAGGCGCCCACCAGCAGCAGGGTGTGCGCCAGTACCGCCCATGCGGCGACCTGATTACCCGCCGTCACCGGCAACATCGGAACGCCGACCGCCGCATAATCATCGCGGCGCGCGATCGCCAGACTCCAGAAGTGCGGCGGTGTCCACAGAAACAGAACGATGGCCAGCAGCACCGGCACCGCACCCAGTTGCGGATCGACTACCGCCGCGCCCGCGAGTACTGCAAAACTTCCGGACGCACCGCCGATCACGATATTCATCGAGGTGCGGCGTTTCAGCCATACGGTATAAATCACTGCATAGAAGAAGGCTCCCATGAAAATGTAGATCGCCGCTATGGTATTCAGCAGTAGAGCAGCCGCTCCGACGCCGCTGATGAGCAGCGCGCCGATCATCACCAGCCACCAGCGGTTATGTGTCAGGGCACCGGTAATGAAGGGCCGGTCGTGAGTACGCCGCATACGCGCGTCGATATCGGTTTCGTAATACTGGTTGAACGCGCCCGCGGCACCGGCTGCCATCAATACGGTCAGCGCCAGCACCAGCACCTGCCAGGCCGGGACTGCCGGTCCTGGCGTAACCACCAGTGTCACCACGGAAGTGGCTGCCATGACAATGCCGATGCGCAGTTTCATGAGGTTTGAAAGCTGCTGTAGTCGCTGCAACCAGACGGACTGTTTCCACGGCCGCACTGAGTTGCGACAGGGATTCGGAATAGTTTGTGTGCAATTACGCATGTTTTTCACCTGGACGGGGCGGAGGCCTTATACCGCCGCCCCGTGTTGGCGTTGCTACGCTGATCTAGCTTAGTGGCCAGACCGAGGACAGGTACTTCCAGTTGATGAAGTAGTACACGACGAATGACACCAGCAGCAGCATTGCCAGAATAAACGTCCCGGGCGCTTCAAAGCCCGCCGAGCCGTGTTCTTCGACTGCTGCCGCCATCGGCAGAATCTCGGGTTCTGCATTGTAGGCTTCCGGTGCCAGTGGCACGCCGAAGCTCTGTAGCAGACCGGCGGATGCATCGAGCTTCTTGCCGACCAGCAGTGAGCCCACTGTGATCAACAGGAAGGCGCCACCGGCGATTACCGCCAGCACCGCGCCAATGCCGGCGATACCCATCATGGTGTAGGCCATGCCCGAATACTCGAAGCTGAGCGCTGCACCGGTGAAATCCATGTCCCAGTGACGGCGCGATACGCCCAGGGTGCCGGCACCCATCATGAACAGGATCAGAATGGTCATGCCGGCGCCGAACAGATACGGCTGCCACTTCGCGAGCGTCGGCAGAATCATCTGGCGCCGGAACAGTACCGGAATCAACAGATAGGTCAGGCCCATGAAGGTCAGGGTTGTACCCACGGCCACTGTGGCATGGAAATGCGCCGGAACATAAATGGTATTGTGGATGATCAGGTTGATCTGCTCGGTCCCCATTACCACACCGGTGATGCCACCGATGAATCCGAAAATGACGATCGAGATAGCAACCGATGAAAAGGTCGGATTACCCCAGGGTGCTTTGCGCAACCATTCGAACATGCCGCGGTTGTAGCCTTTCTCGCGCTGCGCGACTTCCATCGAACCGGGCACTGTCAGGCCATGAATCAGACTGGCAAGCACTGCCAGGTACATTGCGTAACTGGTGTTGAAGATCTTCCATTCTGCGCTGATGCCCGGGTCTACGAGGATGTGATGGGCAGAAGCCAGTTGCAGGAACAGGATGTACAGCAGGAATGCGAAGCGGCTGACTTTCTCCGACATCGGACGCGCGCCGAGCAGCAGGCCGCCGACCAGATACCAGATCGACACATGTGCGACAACATTTATCTGCTGTGAGGAATGCCCCATGGCCCACCAGATGATCCGGTACATCGAAGGATCGATATGCGCGATGTAACCGATCGACCAGAGGTAGGTCGGCACCAGGATGATGGCACCACTGGCGATGGTGAATACCGCAATAATAGCGGCGGTCATGGCACCGAAGGTGACCAGCGGAATCGAACCCTCGTAGGTGTTTTCATTTTTGGCTATGACGAGCGTGCCGAAGAATACGAAGCACCCGATCAGGGCGCCTACCGCAAACAGAATCAGACCGAGGTAGAAACTCGGCGCTGCCTGCATCGGTACATAGGACGTCATCATGACACTGGAATTGCCCTGGAATATCGCCACGTTGGTGGTGATCGCCCCGATAACCATCAGCGCGAAACCCAGCCAGGCCCAGCGCGGAGCGGCCAGTCGACATCGCAACAGCGTCGATGAGGCAAAATACAGCACCGCAATTTCGAAGAAAATAATCCAGAACAACAGAGCGTCTACGCCGTGCGCTGTCAGATACATATAGAACTGGTCGGCGGGCAACAGGTGCACCGCAGGCCAGCGGGTCAGCGCCACCCCGAGGGCGAGCAGGCCGGCCACCAGCAGCGACACCGCTGCGGCAACCGCGTTCACCTTCATGAGGCTTTCCGCGTTCTTGTCGAAAAACAGGCCCGAATCGGGGCAGAGTCTAAAGTTACCCATGTCTCATCACTCCTTAACGTAGATTCTGCCGAGCATGGTGTGATGTCCGATGCCGCAGTATTCGTTACAGACCACCCCGTATTCACCCGCCACGTCGGGAGTGATGTTCAACACCATTTCATAGCCGGGAACGACTTGCATGTTGATGTTGACGGGTTGCAGGGAAAAGCCGTGCTGCCAGTCCATAGAGGAGAGATGGAGACGATAGGTTTTACCTTTTTCCAGTTCCAGGATAGGCCACCATTGCCACAGTCTGCCGAGCATGTAGATATCGCTGCCGGCGGGCGGTGCCACGACAGGAATCTGCTGTTCGGTTTCGTGCCGCACCGTGTACTGGTCGATCATGGCCTGTACTTTGGGGCCGAACTGGGCCGGAGTCGTTTTGTAGGCTTCGGTGGACAGGTTCTGTTTTCCGTATACGTGCCAGTACGGCATCATGAAAAACATGATCAGGCACCAGACCAGCGCTATGGCGATCCAGACGATCTCCTGGCGGCCGACCGGCACCTTCCACCAGATACGCTGGGCGGGCGGTAGATATGAAGTCATGGCGGATTACTCCTCCCTGGGGGTGGATTATTGTGCGAGGGGTATAGTGACGACTTCCATAATGCCCCAGATGATGTAGAAAACTGTGGGCATTGCGACGCCTATAAATAGCAGCAGGAACGGGTTTTCCAGTAGTGACTGCATCGCCGGGATGCGTTCCCTGGTTTCATCTTTCGGATCGTGATCAGCCATGGGTGTCTCCTTCAAAATGCGGTTTCGCAGGGCAGGCCGGGACTATGAGTATTCATTCTTTCTACCACCCTGTTATGGGATAAACGGATCTTGATTTTCTTGCAGTGTCCTGGCGCAGGATGCTCTTCTATCTGCGTATTACCTGTCCTTGATCTATATCAATCGAGAAAATCCGGATCCGGCGCTCAGTACGCGTTAAGATTATCTGTCTGGCGCAGACATGAATTTGCGTCTGTTTATTGATCAGGGAGTATTCATGCCAACGATTAGCGAATTCTTCAGCGCACAGCACCGCAGCTGCGATGCATTGCTCGGAAAAATGGAAGCGGCCGTAGACCGTGATGACTGGCAGCAGGCGGAGATCCTTTTTGACCAGGTGCGCGCGGAAACCCTGCAACATTTCGAGAACGAAGAACAGGGACTGTTTCCACTGTTCGAACAAGCAACCGGCATGCATCAGGGGCCGACCCAGGTGATGCGTAGCGAACACGCGGAACTGCGTGAACTCCTGCAGAGCCTCGGCGCGGCCATGCAGGCGCACGACCAGAATGCAGCGCTGGGCACGGCGGAAACATTTTTTCTGTTTCTGCAGCAGCATAATGTCAAGGAAGAGCAGGTTCTCTATCCGATGGCCGACCAGGCCCTGCAGGATTCGCTATCGGCGTTGTCGGAGAAAGTGCCCGGTTTCGCAGCGGGCAGTTAGTCTCCATGAAGACGCGTCACCTGGATGTGCAGGAACTGGAGGCGCCGGAACCGCTGGAACGCATTCTCGCCGAACTGGAGACACTACCCGACGACACGCTGCTGACGGTCACGCACTGGCGGGAACCGCTGCTTCTGTATCCGTTGCTCGACGCCCGTGGCTGGCAATACCAGACCGTCTATGACGAACAGACACGTAATTACCGGATCACGATTCGCAGGACCGACATTTGAATCTTTCGGCCCTGTCTCTGGAAAACGCGCCACGCTTCTGGACGCCGCTGCGGTTTTTTATCAGCGTCCCCGTGTTTGGCATGCTGGCTGCGCTGATCCTGTTCATGGACGGCAATCAGCTCCTGCAATCGCGCTGGCATCCCGCGACGCTGGCGCTGACGCACATTTTTACACTCGGTTATATTGCCATGGGAATGCTCGGCGCTTTGCTGCAGATGTTACCGGTGGTGATGGGGGCCTCGCTGCCACGGGTAGAACGCAGCGCATTCCTGATGCACCTGTTGCTTGCGGCAGGCGCTCTGAGCCTGGTGGCAGGTTTCCTGACTGACCTGAGGTTGCTGTTCGCGGCGGCTTTGCTGTTGCTGGTTCCGGTGCTGATGGTCTTCGCGGTCGCGGTGGTGCTCGCCATCTGGCGTGCCGGAACAGCCGGCGCGACGGCGCGTGCTGTGCAGATAGCGGCAGTGGCGTTGCTGGTTACTCTGGGGTTGGGTGCCTGGCTGGTATCCGGGTATGCATTCGAGGGGCTGCAGGTTCAGCGATCCCTTACCGATTATCACGCTGCCTGGGGAATTATCGGCTGGATACTCATGCTCATCATCGGTGTGTCAGCGCAGGTGATTCCGATGTTTCTGACCACGCCGACCTATCCGCATGGATTCAACTTGTGGCTGGTCTATCTGCTGATGTTGATGCTCAGTGCAGGGAGTCTGTTGTCGTTCGCCGGTTTTGCCCGGACCGTCACTGTGCTGGTAGCGGTGCTGATGATTTCGTATGCAGTGGTCAGCCTGTACCTGCTCGCCAGGCGACGCAGAAAGCGCTTTGATGTCACTGACCGCTTCTGGCGACTCGGGATGCTGTGCCTGATCGGCGCTGGCGGTGCGCTGCTGTACGACGTCCTCGGCGGCACGCAGATGGACCTGGACCCGACCGTACTCTACGGTTTGCTGTTGCTGGCAGGATTCGCTGTATCGCTCATCAATGGCATGCTCTACAAAATCGTGCCGTTTCTGGTATGGCTTAATCTGCGCATGCCGGTATTGAAAGGGCAGGTCCCGGCCGGCACCCGGCTGTATGCACCCAATATCCACGAAGTGATTTCCGCGCGACCGATGCAGCTGCAGTTCTGGCTGCACACCGGCAGCCTGCTGTTGCTGTTGGCGGCTCTGTTTGCGCGGGGTCTTTGGGTATATGCGGCAGCGGCCCTGTTGCTGCTGTCGAATCTGCTGTTGCTGATCAATCTACTCAGGGCGGCGCGGGTCTATTCAAGATGCTGCAAGGCGCGCAATCATCCGTAAGCCCCGCCGTCCAGGCTAGAGCGGCTCGCCCTGGGCGAAGCGCCGCAGCCGGCTCACATCATTCAGCGTCACGGCATTGTCCTGCACCTTGATCAATCCTTCGCGGCTCAACTTGGAAAAGCTGCGCGACAGCGTTTCCGGGGTGACCGAAAGGCGCGCGGCGATGACATGTTTGGGTGTATCCAGCCTGACCTCGGAAATGCCAAGCTGAGTGCTCGGCAGCTGGTCGAGCAGATAACAAACCACACGGAAGGTGGCGCTGTGTAGCGTGAGGCGATCGATTTCGGCGACGTGGCCGTGCAGCCGGCGGCTCATGGCAGCCATGATGGCGAAGCAGGCATCGGTCGATTCGCGCAGCACCGCGGTGTAGGTTTTCGCATCGAAGCAAACGACCCGGCTGGGCAGGAGCGCAACGGAGGTGACGGGATAGGCCGGCTGTTTGGCGAACATAACCGCCTCCGCAAACGTGCCGCCGCGGGATATCAGATCGATGATCTTTTCCTGGCCTTCCGGCGAATAGCGCGCCAGCTTTATCTGGCCGGAATCGAGCAGAAAAAACTCGTGCGCCGGTTGCTGTTGCTCGAACAGCGTTTCGCCTTCCTGTAACTCGACCAGCCGACTGTGTTGCAGCACGGTATCGATATGGGCATCAGTCAGGTCGGCGAACAGTATGCACTGCCGGATCTGCGGCACAATTTCGGTTTTTTGCGCCTCGGTGAGGGGGGAACGTCTCAAATCTGCGGTGCCTCGGGTGTGGGGCGGTAAGGATTTCAGCGCGAATGTTAGCACAGCCAGGCCAACGCGGACGACAGGATACGGCGATTTTCGCCGCCCGAAACGTTACAATCCCGCACATGCTGCAATTTGACAATCTCTCGCTCCGGCGCGGCCCCCGGTTGCTGTTCGAACAGGCCACCCTGCAAATACATCCCGGCCAGAAGGTTGGCGTGACGGGCGCCAATGGTTCCGGAAAATCGAGTCTGTTCGGGCTCATTCTGGACCAGCTGCATGCCGACGAAGGAGATTTCCGGCGTCCCCGCGACTGGGTGATCGCCCACGTCGAGCAGGAGACGCCGGCTGACGAGCGTGCCGCGGTCGACTATGTGCTGGACGGTGACAGGCAGCTGCGTGACGTGGAAAAGCAGCTGGCAATCGCCGAGCGGGACGGCAACGGCACGCGTCTGGCCGAGTTGCACGCGCAGTTTGACGCCGTGGATGGCTACACGGCGCCCAGCCGTGCAGGACAGTTGCTGTCCGGTCTGGGTTTCCGGCCGGGCGACGAACTGCGCCCGGTCAATGAGTTTTCCGGCGGCTGGCGCATGCGCCTGAACCTGGCACGTGCGCTGATGTGCCGCTCGGATTTGCTGCTGCTCGATGAACCGACCAACCACCTGGATCTGGATGCGGTGATCTGGCTGGAGAACTGGCTGCAGTCGTATCCGGGCACGCTGCTGCTGATTTCCCATGACCGCGAGTTTCTCGACAGCGTCACCGGCAATATTGCGCACCTGGAACACCAGCGGCTCACCCTCTACAGCGGTAATTATTCAGCGTTCGAACGCTTGCGCGCAGCGCGTCTGGCCAACCAGCAGGCCGATTACATAAAGCAGCAACGCGAGATTGCGCACATCCGTTCCTACGTCGATCGGTTCCGTGCCAAGGCCAGCAAGGCCCGGCAGGCGCAAAGTCGCATGAAAGCCCTCGAGCGCATGGAGGAAATCGCTCCCGCGCATGTCGATTCACCCTTTCATTTCAGCTTTCGTGAGCCGGAGAAACTGCCTGATCCGTTGCTGAATCTGCAACAGGTGGCGGCTGGTTATGGAACTACTGCGATAATCGCTGACGTCACATTGAGCCTGGCTCCGGACAGCCGCATTGGTTTACTCGGTCCCAATGGCGCGGGTAAATCGACGCTCATCAAGCTGCTCGCCGGAAATCTGCCGTGCCTGCAGGGCGAGCGCGAAACGGCGCGCGATCTCAAGGTCGGTTATTTCGCCCAGCACCAGCTGGAGCAGTTGCATCCGCAGCATTCACCGATGGAACACATGCGCCAGCTGGACCCGCAGGCGCGCGAACAGGAGTTGCGCGACTTCCTGGGGAATTTCGGTTTTTCCAATGACCAGGCTCTGGCACCGACCCGGCATTTTTCCGGTGGTGAAAAGTCCCGCCTGGCCCTGGCGCTGGTTATCTATCAGCGTCCCAACCTGTTGTTGCTCGATGAACCGACCAACCATCTTGACCTGGAAATGCGCCAGGCGCTGGCGCTGGCGCTGCAGGATTTTGCCGGTGCCATGATCCTGGTGTCGCATGATCGTCACCTGTTGCGGGTCAGTTGCGATCAGCTGTTGCTGGTGCATGATGGCAAGGTCGAGGAATTCCCCGACAGTCTCGACGAATACATCAAATGGCTGGCGGACGTCGGTCGCCAGGCGTGTGGTGAGAGCCGCGACAGCGATGCCGCTGACGGCATTAACAGCGCCGCCGCCAGGAAAGAGAAAAAACGTCTGGAGGCCGAACGGCGGCGGCAGTTGCAGCCGCTGCGCAACAAGGTCGGCAAAACGGAAACCGAACTGGAAAAACTTCACGCCCGGCAGGTGGAGCTGGAGAACCGGCTCGCTGATCAGGCAATTTACGCTGCGGAACGCAAGGCGGAACTGCAGTCGCTGCTGCTGGAGAAGGCCGATCTGGATACGCGTTGTGCGGCGGTCGAACTCGAGTGGATGACAGTCAGCGAAGAACTGGAAGCACTGCGGGCGGAAAACTAGCGGGTATTCTCAGCCTGCCGTATCGATCGGCGAATGCCCGATCAGGTGCATCAGCAGCACCAGTGATCGCGCCTGCAACGGATATTTCCCATTGGAATAATAAAAGCGTCCGTCGCTGCGTTTGCCGCTGGGGAAGCTGGTATCGATCAACACCTGCCAGCGCGCGTGCCGGGGTTCCTCCGGCAGCTGGAAATCGATCGGTTGATGGTGGGCGTTGAAGAGCATGATCAGTGTCTCATCCCGGATCGGACGTCCCTGTTCATCCTGCTCTTCCATGGCGTTGCCGGCCAGAAACAGGCCCAGGCAACGTGCGAACGACTGCTGCCATTCGCGCTCGGTCATTTCACGACCGGTGGTTGCCAGCCAGCTGATGTCCTTGACGCCGGTGCCGACGATACCGCGGCCCTGGAAAAAGCGTCGCCGCCGCAGCACCGGGTGTTGCTTGCGCAGGCGGATCATTTCCACTACAAACTTCTCCAGCTCGCGACCGGGCGGGTCCAGCGACCAGTCGATCCAGGTTAACGGGCTGTCCTGGCAATAGGCGTTATTGTTGCCCTGCTGGGTGCGACCCATTTCGTCGCCGGCCAGCAACATGGGCACGCCCTGCGAAAGAAACAGTGTGGCGAGGAAGTTGCGCTTCTGTTGTTCGCGCAGGCGCGCAATGTTCAGGTTGCGGGTTGGACCTTCCTCGCCGCAGTTCCAGCTGATGTTGTGATTTTCGCCGTCGGCATTATTTTCCAGGTTGGCTTCATTGTGTTTCTGGTTGTAGCTGACCAGATCATGCAACGTGAAGCCATCGTGACAGGTGACGAAGTTGATGCTTGCATAGGGCTTGCGGCCGCCGTGCTCATACAGATCGCTGGAACCGGTGAGGCGGTAGGCGAGTTCACCGATCAGACCGCCGTCGCCTTTCCAGTAGGCGCGAACCGAGTCGCGGTAACGGCCGTTCCATTCAGTCCAGCCGATCGGGAAGTTGCCGACCTGGTAACCGCCTTCACCAAGATCCCAGGGTTCGGCGATCAGTTTGACCTGCGACAGCACCGGGTCCTGGTGCATGATGTCGAAGAATGCGCCCAGCCGGTCCACTGCGTGCAGTTCGCGCGCCAGCGCCGAGGCGAGATCAAAGCGAAAGCCATCCACATGCATCTCCAGCACCCAGTAGCGCAGGCTGTCCATGATCAGTTGCAGTACCCGCGGGTGCTGCATGTTGAGAGTGTTGCCGCAGCCGGTGTAGTCGCGGTAGTAGCGTCCCGATGCAGTGTCGAGCCGATAATAGGCGGCATTGTCGATGCCGCGGAAACACAGCGTCGGACCGAGGTGATTGCCTTCGGCAGTATGGTTGTAGACCACGTCGAGTATGACCTCGATGCCGGCCGAGTGCAGCCGCTTGACCATGGTCTTGAACTCCTTGACGTTGCCACTGCTCGAGTAGCGCATGTCCGGTGCAAAAAATCCGATGGAGTTGTAACCCCAGTAGTTGCGCAGGCGTTTTTCCAGCAGCAGCCGATCGTCGACAAAGGCGTGGATCGGCATCAGTTCCACTGCCGTGACACCGAGTCGCTGCAGGTATTCGATGGCTGGCGCAGAAGCGAGGCCCGCGTAGGTGCCGCGCAAGGGTTTGGGAATGTCCGGGTGCTGTTGCGTGAAACCCTTGACGTGCAGTTCATAGATGATGGTGTCGTGCCAGGGTGTCCGCAGTCGTTCGTCATCGCCCCAGGTGAAAGCGGAATCTATGACCTTGCATTTCGGGATGCCGTGGGCACTGTCGCGCCGGTCCACACTGAGGTCGGCGCGCTCATGTCCGACCCGGTAGCCAAACAGTGCGTCGTTCCAGCGCAGCTGACCGGTAATCTGTCTGGCGTAGGGATCCAGCAGCAACTTTTTTGCATTGAACCGGTGACCGTTTTCCGGATCGTAAGGGCCGTGTACCCGATAGCCATAGAGGGTTCCGGGACGTGCGTCGGGCAGATAGCAGTGCCATACCTGGTCGGTGCGCCATTGCATGTCGACGCGGGAGATTTCCCGCCGGCCCCTGGCGTCGAACAGGCACAGATCGACGCGTTCTGCATGCTCTGAGAACAGTGCGAAGTTGACGCCTTCACCGTCC
This sequence comes from Thiogranum sp., assembly GCA_024636585.1. Taxonomy (GTDB): domain Bacteria; phylum Pseudomonadota; class Gammaproteobacteria; order DSM-19610; family DSM-19610; genus Thiogranum. The sequence goes on from JAGXGS010000075.1 coordinate 52,442, forward strand.
CAGGTGGCGCCCAGCGGATACGGCCGGCCGGGCCACACAGCAGGCCCCGGAGAATTCATTACGACGGACTACCTCGCATTGGACCGGGCGCTCAGGTTTCCGGCTGCAGAATCAGAGCGCCGAGTGGCGGCACCGTCAGGGCCAGCGAAGCCGGCCGATTCATCCACGCCAGTGTTTCCGCCTGCAGGCTTCCTGCGCCGTTGCCGAGATTGCTGCCGCCGTAGTATTCGGAATCGGAATTGAATATCTCCCGCCAGGCGCCGGAGTGCGGAACACCGATGCGGTAGTTGTGACGGGGCACCGGTGTAAAGTTGACGATCACCACCAGCCGTTCGTGATCAGACTTGCGTTCGAAGCTGATGATCGACTGTTCCGAGTCATGGCAGTCGATCCACTCGAAGCCCTGCCAGTCGAACTCGTACTGATGCAGTGCCGGACTGCTGCGGTACAGGCGGTTGAGATCGGCGACCAGGCGGCTGATGCCGCGATGCAACGGGTATTCGAGTACGTACCAGTCGATGGTCTGGGTGCTGTCCCATTCGATTCCCTGTCCAAACTCGGTGCCCATGAACAGCAGTTTTTTACCCGGATGAGCGAACATGTAGGTATACAGCGCGCGCAGGTTGGCGTGCTTCTGCCATTCGTCGCCGGGCATTTTGTTGAGCATCGACTGCTTGCCATGCACGACCTCATCGTGCGACAGGGGCAGCAGGAAGTTTTCCGTGAAGGCATACAGCATGCTGAAGGTCAGCATGTCGTGGTGGAAGCGTCGGTGGACGGGTTGATGGGCGATGTAATCGAGCGTGTCGTTCATCCAGCCCATGTTCCACTTCAGGTCAAAGCCCAGGCCGCCAACGTGCACCGGCCGGCTGACGGCGGGCCAGGAGGTCGACTCCTCGGCCATCATCAATACGCCCGGGTGCGCTGCATGCACAGCGGTATTCATCTCGCGCAAAAATTCGATGGCTTCGAGATTCTCGCGTCCGCCGAAGCGATTGGGTATCCAGTCGGTGCGCGAATAATCGAGGTACAGCATCGATGCCACGGCATCGACGCGCAGCCCGTCGATGTGGAATTCTTCGAGCCAGTACATGGCGCTCGAGAGCAGGAAGTTTTTCACTTCACTGCGCGAGTAGTTGAAGATCAGCGTTGCCCAGTCGAGGTGTTCGCCGAGCCGCGGGTCTTCGTGTTCGTACAGCGGCGTGCCGTCGAAGCGCGCCAGCCCATGCGCGTCCTTGGGGAAGTGTGACGGCACCCAGTCTACAAACACACCGATGCCGTTCTGGTGACAGAAGTCGACAAAGTAGCGGAAATCATCGGGACTGCCGAAGCGGCTGGTGGGTGCGTAATAGCCGGTCGTCTGGTAACCCCAGGAAGGATCGAAGGGATGCTCGGTAACCGGCAGCAACTCGATGTGCGTAAAGCCGAGCTCCTGGATATATGGCACCAGCCGTTCGGCGAGTTCGCGGTAATTGAGGAATTCGCCTTCCGGTCCGCGCTGCCAGGAACCGGGATGCAGTTCGTAGATCGACATCGGCGCATGTTGCCAGTCGAGTGCGCGGCGCTGTTCCAGCCAGTCCCGGTCCTGCCAGAGGGAGTTGTCTTCGGGTGTCACGATCGATGCGGTGTCGGGACGTTGTTCAAAAGCCTGGCCGTAAGGATCGATCTTGAGCATCACCTCACCACTGTGACGGTTGCGGATCTCGTACTTGTACAGCGCTCCCGGCTCCAGATTCGGTATGAACAGTTCCCAGACTCCGGTATTGCCGCGCACCCGCATGGGATGATAGCGCCCGTCCCAGTGATTGAAATCGCCGGTGACGCTGACCCGTTCCGCATTCGGCGCCCAGACCGCGAACAACACGCCGGGCACACCATCCACAGTGCGTGGATGCGCGCCCAGGAAACGGTAGGCATGCCAGTGTCGGCCTTCGCTGAACAGGTGCAGATCGAAGTCGCTGATCTGCGCGGGAAAGGTGTAGGGGTCATGGGAGACGTGCTGGTGCTGCGCCGCATCGCGCCATAACAGCCGGTAATGCTGCGGCAGGTCATGCGCTGCGCCTTTCCAGCGAAACAGCCCCGAAGGACCGAGACGCTGCATCGGCCGATCGCCGTCGGCGATGGTGACTTCCGTGGCATCGGGAATGAAAGTGGTTACCGCAACTTCATCTTCCTCCGGATGCCGGCCCAGTACCGCGAAGGGATCGTGATGGCGCGCCTCGAGAATGCGTTGCAGGTCGGTGCTGATCGTCGAGTGTTGCATAAGCTCTCCATGCTGATAGTCCGTTGTCTCAATTCCCTGAGGCTATGATAGTGCCGTCATCCGCAGTTGATCCAGTCTGTTGCTGTTCCGCGAGCAGCGGCTGCAGGTGCTGCCACACGCGCGTCGCAATCAGCGGCTGCGCCTCGCGGTTGGGGTGTATGCCGTCGTCCTGCATCAAGTCGCTGCGGGTCCCCACGCCTTCGACCAGCGACGGTAGAAGCGCTGTGTCATATTGTCGTGCCAGGGTTCGGTAAACCTTTTCGAATTGCTGGTTATAGCGCGGACCATAATTGGGTGGTAACTGCATCCCGATCAACAGCACCCGGGCTGATTGCTGCTGCGCCGCCTCGATCATGGCAGCGAGATTCTGCTGCATGGCGGCCAGCGACAGGCCGCGCAAGCCGTCGTTTCCACCCAGTTCGATGATGACAACATCGGGCTGGTGCCGGGCCAGTGCCTGTGGCAGTCTGGCGCGGCCACCGGCAGTCGTGTCTCCGCTGATGCTGGCATTGATGATAGTACAGGACGGCTTTTCCGCCTCCAGACGCTGCTCGATCAGGGCCACCCAGCCCTGTTCCTCGGGCATGCCATAGGCGGCGCTGAGGCTGTCGCCCAGCACCAGAATGGTATTGGCGCGGATTGGCTGCGCCATGCTGAAGGCACTTAACAGAACAAGTAACAGGATCGGGATTTTCATGTCAGACACCAGGCTCAACACCATTATCGCTGCGCGAGGACTTGGCAAGCGCGTCACTACGGCCGCCGGTCCTCTGGATATCCTGTCCGACATCGATCTGGAAATCAATGCGGGAGAAAGCGTCGCAGTACTGGGCGTATCGGGGTCCGGCAAATCGACGTTGCTGGGCCTGCTGGCGGGTCTCGATCTGCCGAGTCAGGGCGAAGTGCTGCTGGCTGACGAAGCGCTGCACCTGCTCGATGAAGACGGACGTGCGCGAGTGCGCGGACAGCACGTCGGTTTTGTGTTCCAGTCGTTCCAGTTGTTGCCGAGTCTGACCGCGCTGGAAAACGTCATGCTGCCGCTGGAACTGGCGGGGCGCCAGGACGCTCGCAGCCAGGCTGTCGAACTGCTCGCGCGTGTCGATCTGGCAGCGCGTGAAACGCATTATCCGAAGCAACTGTCCGGCGGGGAACAGCAGCGGGTTGCTCTCGCTCGCGCTTTTGCCATGCAGCCGGCCATCCTGTTCGCTGATGAGCCGACCGGAAATCTGGACAGCGCCACCGGCAAGCGCATCATCGATCTGTTGTTCGATCTCAATCGGGAACATCGCACCACGCTGGTGCTGGTAACGCACGATGAACAACTCGCGGCGCGTTGTCAGCGGCGCATTCACCTGGATGGCGGGCATATCGTAGCCGCACCGGTGGAGCCCCGGTGAGCCGGCTCGCGCGCTGGCGCCTGGCGCTGCGGCTGCTGGTCCGCGACTGGCGCGCCGGCGAGCAGCGGGTGCTGGCGGCAGCGGTGGTGATTGCCGTGGCCGCCAGCACCGCGGTGGGATTTTTTACCGATCGCCTGAGTCGCGGCATGGTTAATCAGTCGGCGGACTTTCTCGGCGCCGACCTGGTGCTGGAAAGCCCGCGCCCGATCGATGAGGCATGGCTGGAGCAGGCCAGCGCCCGGGATCTGAAGGTCACCGAGACCCTGCAGTTTGCCAGCATGGTGGTGCATGAAGATGCTTTGCAGCTGGCCGGCGTCAAGGCCGTGCAGTCGGACTTTCCGTTGCGCGGTGAGCTGCGCACCGCGCCCGCGCTATATGTTCCCGACGCTCCCGTGGATACGGCGCCGGAAGCCGGCGAGGCGTGGCTGGCGCCGCGCCTGATGCAGCGCCTGCAGGTGCAGGCGGGCGATTATGTCGAAGTCGGCGAACACCGCCTCAGGGTCACCCGCGCACTGACCTTCGAGCCTGGTCAGGCCGCCCAGGCATTCGGCCTGTCGCCGCGTTTGTTGATGAACATGGCTGACGTGGCTGCGACCGGTGTCGTGCAGCCGGGCAGCCGCCTGAGCTACCACTACCTGTTCGCCGGACCGGAAGCCGCCGTCGATCGTTATCGCAACTGGCTGGCTGATCGCATCACCCCCAGTCATGAGCTGGTGGGCGTACGCGAGGGACAGCGTGCAATCGGTTCGGCGCTGGAGCGGGCGGAACGCTACCTGGGGCTGGCCACGCTGGTTGCAGTGGTGCTGGCAGGTGTTGCCATCGCAATGGCCGCGCGCCGCTACAGTGAACGGCATTTCGACATGAGTGCCATGCTGCGTTGCCTGGGTGCCTCGCAACGCGAGGTGCTCGGCCTGTTTCTGCCGCAGCTGGCGCTGGTGGCGGTGCTGGCCAGCGCCCTGGGATGCCTGGTCGGCTGGGCCGCGCAATACGGTCTGCTGTATCTGTTGCGCGATCTGTTGCCAGTGGCGCCGTCCGGAACCCGCGCCTGGCCGATACTGGCGGGTTTTGCCACCGGCCTGGTGACCCTGGGTGGATTCGCGCTGCCGCCGTTGTTGCGCCTGCGCGCAGTCTCGCCGCTGCGCGTGTTGCGGCGTGACCTGGCGCCGCTGCCGAGTCAGGCGTGGCTGGTTTACGGCGCGGCGTTGATCGCGCTGCTGCTGTTGATGTGGCGTTACACCGGCAACTGGGCACTGACGCTTGCAGTACTGGCCGGCGCCGCGGCAATGGCGGCGTTGCTCGGGTTGCTCGGTTTTGCGCTGCTGGCAATCGGGCGGCTCGGGCAGCGCCAGGTCGGAGTAGCCTGGCGTTTCGGCATCAATAACCTGTGGCGGCGCGGCTGGGGCAGTGTGGCGCAGATCCTGGCATTCAGCCTGGCGCTGCTGGCAATGGCAGTGATCACTCTGGTTCGTACCGATCTGCTCGATGCCTGGCGCACCCAGCTGCCGGACGATGTGCCGAATCATTTTGCCATCAACATATTGCCGGAACAGCTCGATGCGGTGGAAGCGTTTTTCAATGCCCATGATGTGCCGCGTTCGCAACTCTACCCGATGGTGCGCGGACGGCTGACGACCATCAACGAGCAGCCGGTGCAGCGCGCCGTAACCAAGGAAGCGCAGGCTGATAACGCGCTCAACCGGGAGCTCAACCTGACCTGGACGATGCAGTTGCAGGAGGATAACCGCATTATTGCCGGGCGCTGGTGGCGGCCCGACGATCGCGGCCAGCCGCTGGTATCGGTAGAGGCGCAACTGGCTGAACGGCTCGGCATCGGGATGGGCGACGAACTGGGCTTCCGGGTCGGCGCCCAGGCCTTCAGCGCGCGTGTGATCAGCCTGCGTACTGTGGAGTGGGATTCTTTCCGTCCCAACTTCTACATGGTTTTCCCGCCCGGTGTGATAGATGACTTCGCTACCACCTACATGACCAGCTTCTATCTGGATGCCGATGACAAGCCCCTGCTTGCCGAACTGGTGCAGCGCTTTCCGGCGGTAAGTGTGCTGGAAATGGACCAGCTGATCGAGCAGGTCGAACGGATATTCCGGCAGGTCACACTGGCGGTGGAATATGTGCTGGTGTTTGTGCTGCTGGCAGGTTTCGCGGTGTTGTTTGCGGCCTTGCAGTCGAGTCTGGATGAGCGCCTGTATGAAGGCGCGTTATTGCGCGCGCTGGGCGGCAGCCGCAGGCAATTGCGGGCTGGCCACCTGGCGGAATTCGCGCTGCTGGGCGCCGTGGCGGGACTGGTCGCGGCTTTCGGTACGGAATTGCTGACATGGCTCCTGTACACCCAGGTATTGCACCTGGATTACAGCTTTAAATGGCTGGTCTGGATTCTCGCTCCGCTGGCCGGTGCGTTGCTGGTCGGGGCGGCCGGTTTCCACGGTATCCGGCCGGTGCTGCAGCGCAGCCCGATGCTGCTGCTGCGTGAAGGCTGAACGCGTGTAGCGTTCAGTGGAGATCCTGCGACAACAGCTTTTTCAGCGAATGGATAATGTGCTCTGCAAGAAGCTCATCCGCCTGCATGGTCTCGCAGGTGAACTGACCGAATGCCCGGGTATTCTGTACCAGGGTTTTCAGTAGCAGGACTTCCATCCGGTCGCCGTGGTTGACCAGCAGGATATTGCCATTGTTGAACAGACCGGCGGGTACTATCACTGATTGTCTCCCGGCCTCGTCGACCAGCGAAAAACCGCGTGCATAGTTCTGGTAGTGAGCATCCTTGTCCAGTGATCGCAACGCTACCGGAACCGGTTCTCCGTCGATGTGCCGCAGGCCGATGTACAACCGGCGCGCCTGATCGCAATGCATCCAGCGCACCACGTTAAGCACCGGATCGCCATCCCCGCTATCGCCATGTGGAAACGCCGCTACTATTTCACCGACCCGTAACCGGGCCGGCGAGTCGAGTGCTGTTTCCAGTCCCACACCACCGACGCTGATGTTGACCAGGCTGAATTTGAAGATCTTTCCGAGTGACCGCTGCTCGAGGTTTTTCTCCATCTCGGTGTCGATACGCTGTCCGCTGGCGTGGGCTTTTTTCCACACGTCATCTTCGCGGTTGTCGACATCGAAGCCATAGGCGCGCGGCTTGATGACGCCGCTCTTCAGCTTGTTCTGAACATCCGCATCCAGCCACGGTGTTTCGTCCGAGGGCAGCAGGCTGAGGGTTGCTTCCTGTCTGAAATCTCCGTCGTGCAGTTCGATTTCGGACTGTTCCGGTTCGAACGGCGCATAGCCGCTGAAAAAATAGTGGCAACTCGACAGGCCGACGATTGCCTTCACAGTGATGCCGCGTTCCGGCTCGCGTGGTTCGCTGCGCACCCGGCGCTTTTCCCAGGCGGTGCGCAGGCGCAACAGCAGGTCCCATTCCGAGCGCAGCTGCAGGGACCGTTGATGCTGGAGTGCCAGCACTTTCATGCGTTTGTTGATAATGGCAATCAGCTCGTCCAGTTCGAGCAGGCAGGGCTCCGCCACCGGAACCGCGCTGATGTTCGGCACACCGAAGGCGGGCGGTTGATCGCCGGCAAGATCGCAGAAGAATTGTCCGGTGACGGCGTCTGCTGAAACCGGAGCCTGAAAGCGCACCGCCAGCGCCCATTTCCTGAGCAATTCATCGGTCTGGTAGATTTCGCCCAGCAACAGGTGCTGGGGATTTGCGATAGCCAGGAGCAGCACCCGCGCATAGGCACCACGGATCGGGATGTCAGGCCGGGATGCATCGCTGACGGCATCGAACTTCTGCTGCTGCGCATAGGTGTACAGCCTGTGCAGGTCGCGCCAGATGTCATTCGGCGCATCCTGATAAATGGCAAAAGCCTGCAGCGCCTGCTGGCCGATCGCGTTGATGCAGTGCAGCGCGGCATCGCGCAGTGCAGCATCGCGGGCGCTGGTCGCGGGTTCGGCAAGGAGGTTCATGATCAGGCGCTTGTAGCTCTGCGCCGCCTCTGCGAAAAGTGCCTGGATCTCGGTGTGCAGCTGGCAGGCCTGCACCGACAGCGGGAAGGAGTAGTGGCGAACTTTTTGCTGGTAGAGCGAGAGCAGGCTCTCCAGTTCCCCGTCGAGGATACTTAACAGTTCGCTGTGTTGCGCGGGAGGCGCTGGCGCGGCATTGATATCTCTGACCAGTGCGAGCAGACCGGAGAGACGTAACGGCAGATCCAGTGCCGGCAGATCTTCAAGGCGGGTCCGGAGCTGTGTGGTGTTTATACGTGCTGTTCCCGGCGCGGCGGGAGCACGGGGAGTGATGTTCAAGTCCAGTTCGGTCATCAGGTTTGCGTGGGAGCTACCTTGATTCATTCGTCTGCCGCGCATTCTGGGCGCAATGCAGTCAGTTTGGCAACTGGTTCGGCCGGAGGGTTGCGTGATTCTGATTGACAGGCCGGATTCGCGGCCACTAGACTATTCAACGATTTAATTGAATAGACTGGCCGGGAGATCCCGTTATGCTTCTTGAAGAGTTCCTGATGATTAATGAGGCGGCGCTTCGGCTGGGTTTTTTCCTCGGTATCTTCGCCATAATGGCGGTCTGGGAAGTCCTCGCGCCGCGCCGGGTCCTGCTGCATTCCAAACGCCTGCGCTGGGGCAATAATCTGGGCCTGGTGGTGCTCAATACTGTGGTGCTGCGGCTGGTGTTTCCAGCCGCCGCCGTCGGCATGGGCGTGCTTGCACAGGAGCTGGGTTGGGGCCTGTTCAACTACGTTGATGCACCCTTCTGGCTGGCGGTTCTGGTGTCAGTCCTGGTGCTGGACTTCTTTATCTGGCTGCAACACGTGATGGTGCATGCTGTGCCGCTGCTATGGCGTTTACATCGGGTGCACCATGCGGATCTCGATTTCGATGTCACCACCGGTCTGCGTTTTCATCCGCTGGAAATTCTGCTGTCGATGCTCATCAAGTTCGCCGTGATCCTGCTGCTGGGGCCGCCGGTGGTTGCGATCGTGATCTTTGAGATTTTGCTCAACGCGACGTCCATGTTCAATCATTCCAATGTGAAAATCCCGGCCGGTATCGATCGGGTACTGCGCTGGCTGGTGGTAACGCCGGATATGCATCGCGTGCATCATTCAGTCGAGGATGATGAAACCAACAGTAATTTTGGCTTCAATCTGCCCTGGTGGGATCGGCTGCTGGGCACCTACCGGGC
>JAGXGS010000076.1 GCA_024636585.1 Thiogranum sp.
GCACGCCTTTCGCATCCAGCGTGGAAATCAGCGCTTCACCGACACCCAGTGCAGCAATCGTTGTTTCCGAATCAAACGCCGGATTTGGACGGAAGGTTTCCGCCGCTGCCCTGAGCGCCTTGCGGTCCTTCGGGGTATAGGCGCGCAATGCGTGCTGAATCCGATTACCGAGCTGCCCGATGACCTCATCCGGTACGTCATTGGGATATTGCGTGACAAAGAACACTCCCACACCCTTGGAGCGTATCAGTCGCACGACCTGGGTAATGCGTTCCAGCAACGCCCTGGGTGCGGTATCGAACAACAGATGCGCCTCGTCGAAAAAGAACACCAGCTTCGGCAATGGCGCATCGCCCTGTTCCGGCAGGTCTTCCATCAGCTCCGATAGCAGCCAGAGCAGGAAGGTCGCGTAGATGCGGGGGTTATGATACAGGGTGGTGGCATCGAGCAGGCTGATTACTCCACGCCCGGAAAAATCATGTTGCATCAGGTGCTCGATACGCAACGCCGGTTCACCGAAGAACACATTGCCACCCGCCTCCTCCAGCACCAGCAGCCGGCGCAGAAAATATTGTGCTCTGACCCTGATATTCTCTGGAACAACCGTCAGCGAGATGGCCTATATGTATTACAACAATCTAGGTAATCCCGCATCAGTGGAAAGTGCAGAAAATACCATCGCAACAGGTTGCCACTTGTTTGTCCCCGACTACTGCCTGGTTAATCGCGGGCCATTTGAAAATCTGGTGATTTACAACTATTGGCGCGGTCAGGTAAATCCAGACTATCCGAATGCATCAATGGTTTTCTTTTTCAGAACGGGACATCAGTCTTCAAGCGGTAACAAGGCTGCTGATCACTATGCATGGGCGCTACGTTCTGGGGATGTCACAACAGTGCCATTACCGGCTGCGATCTGGCTCTTCATTCGATCACCTACCGCATCGGCACGTCGCACCTCTGCAGCGTCTGCAGGGTAAACACCTTGCGCCCTGCCTGTGGCCCGATGTCAGGTGCGCCTGCCATACCGGTTGCAGTCGGATAATGGGGAGCTAGACAGACAACCGCCTGTGCAGCTGTCACCACGCCTTGTGTGTCGCCGGCTAGTTGCGCGTCTGTCGACGTTTTCTCCCCCGGAAACCTCGCCCTGGTTCAGTTAGCTGCCTGGCACGAACACATGCTGGCCATTTATGCCGGCCTGGGGAAGCGTTGTAGCCCCTCGTTCTCCTCAGGATTCTTGTCGTCCTCCTGCGTGGGCCTCTATCGAGTGGGAGTAGCGTGTCCTGCAAGGGTAGGGACTGCATACTTCTGTATACTTGCCGAGGTGACGCTGGGATATTGAGACTGGACTATGTGCTGCAGCGCACAGATCGACTGGCGCAGCAGCACTAGGATGATCAAGCAGGTAGCGCGGCCACGACAACGTTCAACGGCTCACTGCGGCCGCGCGGCCCGATAACGGAGTGGGATAAAGAGAGAATGAATAGAAAACCACGCTTTCAGCCCCCGAATTTTACCCCGAGCGCGGCTGTATTCCGCTTTCCCGGGGCTTGCCACCCAGTTGCTGAGTAGATTTCATGGAAAGCCCCGCCCTGCTAAGTCAGCAAATCATTGCCAGCCTCATGGCACAGCAGCCTGAAAACATTGCGGATGCCGCAATGGTCCAATGGGAGAAGCTGGCCGACGAGATCATTTCGATCGTCGGCGAGGCCGGTTTTGCTTCGCTGTACGAGCGAAGCCTGCACCTGGCCCAACCCACCTTTCCCTGGCTCCCGCCCGGTTCTTCGCCACTGCAGCCTCCCCCCCATAGCCACCGCTTTGTGGAATTGGGGACGCGTCTGGCAGATCAAACGCCGGCCCATGCCTGCGCAGCCCACAGCCTGCTGTTAACCATATTAACCGACATTTTGGCTTCGTTGATTGGCGAACAATTGACGGCCAGCATATTACGTTCGGCCTGGGGCAATTTTGCTTCAGTCACGTTCGGCAAGGAGCTCGACAATGAGTAACAAGGTCACGATACGCCGCCTGCCAACGGGTGTTCCCGGTCTCGACGATTTGCTGGGTGGCGGCCTGCCGGAGTTCTCGTTCAATCTGATTGCGGGCACGCCGGGGAGCGGAAAAACCACGCTCGCCCACCAGATCATGTTCTCGCTGGCCGCGCCGGATTACCGGGCGCTGTTCTTCACCGTGCTCGGGGAGCCCCCCCTGAAGATGCTCCGGTACCAGCAGCAATTTTCGTTTTTCGATCACGGCAAGATCAACCAGTCGATTCGCTTCGTCAACCTGGCGACCGATCTCCTGGAGGGTAATTTCGACCGCGTCCTGGCGCGCATCGCCGCCGAGATGAAAGAGTATGAGCCCAGCCTGGTGTTCGTCGACTCGTTTCGATCCGTCGTGCAGTCGGTCCGGTCCGAAGAGCGGAATGTGCCCGATCTGCAGCGCTTTGTGCAGCAGCTCGGCATGCAGTTGACCAGCTGGCAGGCCACCACCTTTCTGATCGGTGAATACCTGAAGCCAGGATCCGAATCGAGCTCAGTTTTTACCGTGGCGGACGGTGTCCTCTGGCTGTCGCAAAACATGCACCGCAATTCCATGGTGCGCAAGATGCAGGTGGTCAAGATGCGTGGCCAGGCCCAGGCGCCCGGTTTGCATACCTTCCGCATTGGTGAGGCTGGCCTCCAGGTTTTTCCGCGGGCGATCGTCCAGCCGCACGAGGCGGTCGGACCGGCCCCCGCTGGCGGCACGGACCGGATTTCCATGGGGATCGCGGGTCTGGATGAGATGCTGGGCGGCGGTTTGCCGGCCGGTTATTCGCTGCTCGCAGTCGGCCCCTCGGGTTCCGGTAAAACCATTCTGGCGACGGAGTTTCTCGCCGAAGGGGCGCGTTGCGGCGAGCCTGGCGTGATCGCGGCGTTCGAAAAAAGTCCAAGCCAACTGCTGAACAACAAGTTGCATGAGCTGGTGAGTGCCGGGCAGGTGGGTGTGATCGACACGCGCTCGCTGGATTTGTCGATCGATGAAACCCTGCACGACATGATCCAGATGATTGATCGCATGCAGGCCAGGCGCGTCGTCATCGATTCACTGTCGGGTTTCGAACTGGCCCTGGCACCCGAGTTCAGCGAGGACTTTCGCGGTTCGCTGTACCGGATGGTGGCCGAACTGACCAGCAAGGGCGTAACCATCCTGATGACCTCGGAACCGGAAGACCGCTACACCGATTTGGGTTTCAGTCCGACTGGTAGCGCGTTTCTTGCCGATGCCATTGTGGTGCAGCGCTATGTCGAAATTGCAGGGCAGTTCAAGCGCATCTTCTCTATCGTCAAGCTGCGCGGCAGCGACCACAGCAAGGATATTCGGCTGTTCGACATCAACGACAAGGGTATCGTGATTGGTGAGTGCTTGAGCGAATACGACGGCATCATGACCGGTCATCCTAGACTCAAGCCCTAGGAGCCTGTCTGACTTGAAGAATCGAAGCGAAAATTTGGCTGGGCGAGGACAGAGTTTGCCGGTTTTGCAGGGCAATAGTCATTCTATTGCTCAAAAAAGCGGTGAAATATGGACCGTCCAGGCGACAAGCAGCCGATTTCCTTCAAGTCAGACAGGTTCCTGGCTGGAACAACCCCCAATGGAGGGTGAGCATGAGTAGCAATGACAAAAATGATGTTTCCCGCTCCAGGGCGGGAAAACAGGCGGACGACTCCAGCGATCACGCTGAACGGGTGCGGGTCGTTCGTGGCAGCGACAGGCGGCGTCCGGATAGCACAGCGTGCGCCGACGATGCGAGCCTCCTGAACCGCAACCAGATGGCCGCCGTACGCGAAGACGCCGCGCACCGGCGCGAGGACGCGGCCGGTCGGCGTGAGGACGTGGTGCAGGCACGCGAAGGCGAAGCCCGAGCACGCGAAGGGCGCGCCGCCACACGGGAAAACGAAATTCGCACCGCAGAGACCCTGCAGTCGACAGCGGGCGACCAGTTGACCCGCCTGCAGCAAGCCAACGCGAAACTGGTTGTCGCGACGATCGAGTCGCACAAGTTGGTCGAACAGCTGCAACTGGCGAAGATCGAACTGGACCACCTGGCGTATCACGATGTACTCACCGGCTTGCCCAACCGAATCCTGATGTACGACCGGCTGGCCCAGGCCATTACGCTGGCGCGGCGCTCCGACAGGCCACTCGCAGTGCTGTTCCTGGATCTGGATCGCTTCAAGCACATCAATGACTCGCTGGGCCATGCCGTGGGTGACCAATTGCTGCAGTCGGTAGGTCAACGCCTGTTAGGCTGCGTGCGCCAGTCGGACTCCATCAGCCGCATGGGCGGGGATGAATTCGTAGCGCTGCTTCCCGATATTGATCATCCGGAGGACGCGGCGTTGTCCGCGCAAAAAATGATTGCGGCCATCGCACTGCCGCACCGCATCGACCAGCACGATCTGCATATTGGCGCGAGCATCGGCATCAGCATCTACCCGGAAGACGGCCTGGATGCGGAAACCCTGATCAAGCATGCGGACACCGCGATGTTTTACGCCAAGGATAACGGCCGCAATACCTACGCATTCTTCGAGCAGGAAATGACGGCCCACGCCATTGCGCGACAATCTATCGAGACCAGCCTGCGCCTCGCACTGGAGCGGCAGGAATTCGTCTTGCACTATCAGCCGAAAATAAATCTTCTCAGCGGCACGATCGTCGGTATCGAGGCGCTCGTTCGCTGGCAGCATCCGCAACGCGGGCTGCTGGAACCCGCACAGTTCGTGCCCATAGCCGAAGACAGCGGCCTGATCCTGCCGCTCGGCCGCTGGGTGCTGCGCGAAGCCTGTCGCCAGGTTCGTGCCTGGCAGGATGTGGGTCTGCCGCCGATCACCGTTGCCGTCAATACCTCCGCGCTCGAGTTCCGCGACGGGGACTTTCTCGAATATTTGCGCGCGACCCTCGAGGAGTCGCGTCTGGAACCGCGTTATCTGGAGCTTGAACTGACCGAAAGCGTCCTCATGCCCGATGCCGCCTCCACCGATTCCGTTCTGCACGCACTCGCAGATCTGGGCGTCAAGCTTGCCATCGATGACTTCGGTACCGGCTATTCCAATTTGAGTTATCTGCGGCGACTTCCGATCAATACCCTGAAGATCGACCAGTCGTTCGTGAACCAGATAACCAGCAACTCGGACGATGCCGCCATCGTCAGTGCCGTGATCAGCATGGGTAAAAGCCTCAAGCAACGCGTTGTTGCGGAGGGCGTCGAAACAGCAGAACAGGCTGCCTTCCTTCTGGCCCAGCATTGCGACGAGGGCCAGGGCTACTTTTTCGGCCGTCCGGTGGAGGCAGAAGCGCTCACTATCCTGCTGCAGACAGGCGTATCGCCGGCCTATCCCCATTGATGGCTCAGGGAAACGCAGACGACAGGATTCAGCACGAGGGCGCGTTATAGTATTGGGGGTTACGTAGCATTGGCACGAGTAGTATTGGGGTCAGCGTAAAAACTCATGACAGTCCGCTTTGGGTCGATAGCA
>JAGXGS010000077.1 GCA_024636585.1 Thiogranum sp.
GTCCAGGGCTCCACGGCCGCCAGCGCCTCGCGCATTTTCTGCAGGGGTTCCTGCGCCACCGGACGCAGGTGTTTTTTCGCCGACTGCGCGTCATAGTCGTCAAAATCGCGATAGAAAAACTCACTGATCTCGGCCATTTCCACCAGCGTTCGGGCGCGTTCCTGCTGCGCCTTCGCCACCTCGTGCAGATCCGGCTCCGGCGCCGGGTCTATGCCCATGAGCCCGAGGTGATGACTCAGGTGACGGGCGACGTGCAGAGGGTCCAGCGCCTTGATGTAGTGCTGGTTCAACCACAGCAACTTGTCCGGATTGAATGTCGATGCCGATTTGTTCACCGCATCGAGATCGAAGAGCTCGATCATCTCGTCGATCGAGAAAATCTCCTGGTCACCGTGAGACCAGCCCAGCCGCACCAGGTAATTGAGCAACGCCTGGGGCAGGAAGCCGTCCTTGCGATACTGGATCACGCTCACCGACTCGCCGTGCACGCGCTTGGACAACTTGGTGCCATCTTCAGCCAGGATCATCGGCAGGTGCGCGTAGGTCGGCACCGCCAGGCCCAGCACTTTGAGAATATTGATCTGGCGCGGCGTGTTGTTGAGGTGGTCGTCGCCGCGTATGACATGAGTGATCTCCATGTCCGCGTCATCCACCACCACGCTCAGATTATAAGTCGGTGACCCGTCGCTGCGCTGGATGATCAGATCGTCCAGCTCTTCATTGCTGAACACCACGCGTCCGCGCACCAGGTCATCGACGACCACTGACCCGTCGTCCGGATTACGGAAGCGGATCACATACGGCGCATCCGGCGTTGGCGGCGCGGCGGCCTCGCGGCACAGGCCATCGTAGCGCGGCTTGATCTTTTTCTTCATCTGCTCTTCGCGCAGCGCATCGATGCGCTCCCTGGAGCAGTAACATTTGTAGGCGTGGCCGTTATCCATCAACTGCCGGATGACTTCCCGGTAACGATCGAAACGCTCGGTCTGATAGAACGGGCCTTCGTCATACTCCAGCCCCAGCCAGGTCATGCCCTCCAGGATTGCGTTGACTGACGCTGCGGTGGAACGCTCCAGATCGGTGTCCTCGATCCGCAACACGAACTGCCCGCCGTGCTTGCGGGCGTAAAGCCACGAGAACAGCGCGGTGCGCGCGCCGCCGATATGCAGATATCCGGTGGGACTCGGGGCAAAGCGGGTACGAACGGTCATGATTTCCCTGGATTCGGCTACAACTGAGGGCGGCATTGTAGCCTGAACCGTTGCGCCTCGCTATTGGCGTCAGTGCTCAGGACCTTCGGCGAAATGCCTCGCGCGCAGCTGCTTCACGGCGCTCACGCCATTGCTGGTGACGTCGTAAATACGCCAGCCGTTGGTGGACAGGTAGAAGCAAAAAACCAGACGAATGTGCGGGCCACCGGCGTGATAGAAGGTGCCGCCGGCAATCCCTGTGAACGGCCCGGTCTGGCGCGGCAGCAGCGGCTGCACGCGCGGCAGGCGCACCTCGAACAGGCCCATCTGCTTTGCCAGTCCCTCAAACAACCGGTCGCGCAGGCGGTTCTGGAAATGGCTGCGCTGCAGTGCATTGAGGCGCGTGTATTCCGGCCCGGCGACCAGATAAGACATATAGGCGAGATCAAAAAAGCGCGCCGCCTGATCTTCCATAAGGCCGACCACGGAAGCCGGATCGCGCGGAGATGTCACCCCCGACAGATCCTGTAGCCAGTACAACCCGCTTTCCAGCATGTCGATGCCGTTGGGCAGATCGCGCCTGAGCGGCACATAGCCCGGATCGGGGAAGGCGGCGAGCGGCGGCGCAGTCAGCAGAGTGGCTGCCAGCACCAGCAGCAAAGGCAGGGAACGCGTGCGCAGAGTCGCCATGACGCGCGCACGCTCAGTGCGCCGGCTCCACACGCGGCATCACCTCCCCGCTCATCCCTTCCGGCTGCACCGGCGTGTCCGCTACCGGTTTTTTCTCGTGATTCCGGCCGGATGGATCGGTAAAGCGATCATTGAGCTCCTGCACCAGGCGATTACCGCTGTGCAGCAATTTCTGCAGCGACCTGCGGTTGCGACCGCTCCAGCCGCGCGGATCGGGCGCAAAGATACTGCGCCAGAACACCGTGTTGCGCCGGAATGCCCGGCTGTAACGCTCGGCAATCTGACCCTCATATTCGCGCGGAATCAGGCGCAGCACGGCCGCTGCTGACCAGCGCCGTGCCAGAAAATGCAAATACAGCGCGGTAAGGATGAATAACGCCGCGGCTCCGGCAACAAGAGTCGGATTATCCAGTATACCGGCGGCCTGTTCCTGCAGATCGGTCGGGATTCTCGGGAGTAACAGCGCGGCGCCACCGCCAACCAGTCCGGCCAGCACCAGCCAGCCGAAATCCCAGCGCAGCACACGGGTGCGCCAACGCTTGATCAGCAAACGAATCGCCGGCACATCCTCACTCTCGATCTGGTGCGCGGTTTTTTCCAGCGCCCCGATGATGCGGTAGGTCCGCTCCACGCTGACCTGCTCGATACGTTTACTGATCTCGCTGAGGTCCTGGTCGCGCTTCCATTGGAAGCGCCGGCGCAATGCATCGTTGGCGATCGGCACCGCCGCTTCCGGATCATAGATGCAATAGAAGCGTCCGGCAGTCAGACCTTCGCGGGCCAGTGCGCGTTGCCATGCGCCAACCACTTCCTCCGGATTATCCTCGCGCGCGGTGGTGTCCATCTGGTTAAGGATGTACAGAAACTTGCTGCTGTCGGCACGGTCCTTGGTGGCGCCGACCAGGTGCGCGAGCGTATCGCTCATCGCACCGGGCTCGGGATGGCGGGCATCAAAGAACACCAGCACCAGGTCCGACAGATCGATAATGTGATTGGTCAGGCGCAGAGTCGCAGAGCGCTGCGCGTCAGCGTCGAAGCCCGGTGAGTCGATCAGGATAATGCCTTTCAACGCATCGCTGTTGCAGGTCTTGAGCTGCAGGTAAGCGTCAACGCGGCGCCCCTGCCCGGACTCCACCTTGTCCAGTTCGTCACTGGTCTGATAGAAGGGAAAGCGCGGATCGGCGTCCAGCGCCACGCCCGGCAGCGTGCGTATATCCTTTTCGCCGGTGTAGCAGATCACCGTGAATTTATCGTCGACCGCCTGGTTACCGGTATCCTGCAACGGATAGGAAAGATACTGATTTACGAAGGTCGATTTACCCGCAGAAAAAGTCCCCAGTACCGACACCAGTGGCCACCAGGGAATCTGCGTGGCGTAGGATTCGCTGGTATCGAGCAGCCCCAGTGCATAGCCGATACGCGACAATTGCCTGAATCCGTCGATTGCAGAAACCAGCACCGGATTTTCTTCGCGCAAATGCAATTCGAGATTCTTCAGACGCTTTCGAATTGTCTTGTCAGGTCGTGGCATCGCCGCTCTCCATCTCCCGGTTATTTCACCAGGGCACAAAATTGTTCATGAAACGCATGGGTCCGGATACGTTCTGCATGTTGCGACCCATGGACATTGTGTCGTATTGCATCTGATACATCGTGAAGGACATGCTGTCGACCGACTTGTTCATCTGTCCGAGCGCGACAACGATATCGCCCATCGCCGCATTTTGTTCCTCCACGTTTCGACTCGTTGTTTCCAGATACATGGTCATCTCGGTCATGTCTTCCGTGATTTTCAGCATGCTCTTGGTCATTGTGTTCATGTTGTTGGTAGTGGAAGAAAAGTTCTGATTGATGTTGACCATGCTTTCTGCAATCTCTTCCACGCGATTGGCCATCAGACCAATGTCACTGGTCAACCGGTAAATAAGAAAGAAGCCATAGATCGCCAGGATGATGAATGCCAGCAATGAGGGATACACCACCAGCTCCCAACGCCGGGCGCTTGCCTCGAAGCTGCGGGCGAACTGGCTCATGTACTGGGCCATATCGCGGAACATCAGCTTTTCCGCCTTCCTGGCCAGGTCCTCCGCCTCTTCCGGATTGAGGGGCTTGTCTTCCGTTGGCTTGTCGGTCATCGACAACTACTCCGGCCGGCAGACCAGACAGGTTAATTTCTTACCTGGCTGAACCGCTGTTCGAGTTCGCTGGCGCGTCCTGCGTCCAGCCTGTAAAGGACGTCGAGCAAAGGATATGCAAGCGCCTCCTGGTGCTGATCGAGTAATAAATTGATGGTCCGGTCATAGGCCTCCGCTGCTGCGCCGCGGTTGCCCGTCTGCATATACAGGTTACCCAGTTCACCCCAGGCGCTTGCGCGTGCCGGCCAGCTTTCTACGAGACCCTCGTAAGCCAGCAGGGCATTGCGCAGGTCGCGGCGCCAGAACCAGCTGCGCGCCATATTGAGCTGTTGCTGGTATTGATCATCATCGCTGACTGTCTGTGACTCGGACGGCGTCTGTTTCTCTTCCACCTGTTCAGGCTCCACCTGTTCCGAAGTTTCCGGCGCCGATGGCTGAACCTGTGGTGCGTCTTGTGCAACGACAGGGGCACTGGCAGCCGCTTCCGCCTGCGGCTGCACCGATGGCTCCGGCTGCTCCGGCGCCGGTTCCGGTGCAACCGGAGCTGGCAGGGGCGGCGGCTCCACATTCTCCACATCCAGCGGACGGTATTGTGCGGACGGCGCGGTCGGTTGCGCCGGCACTTCGGGTGGGGATTCCAGTGCGATGACCGGTGCGGGCGGGCTGTCCACCGGCACTGCCGCCAGCGGTTGCGGAGACGCCTGTTCAGCAGCGGGGGCCGAAGCCGCCATCACTGATCGGGGGGTTGACGCGCTGCCAAACCACTGCGGAAACAGATCGGCCCGATATTGCCAGGTGAAAAAGCTCGCTACAAAAAATCCAATGAGCAACCCGTGACTGAAAAGTTTCTGTATGATTTTCATTTATTCTCCCCCGGACTTCTGCAGTTGCAGCGCCTCCGCTGAATCAAACTCCATTTTTCGATAGCTATCCGGAATTCGGAACAGCTTTGCCGGTTGCTCCGCCAGTTGAATGTCAGTGAGCTCGCGGAAGTAGCCGCCCGGCAACTCCTCGCGGATGACAATCTCCAGTTCCGGGTCATACCATTGAGTCGACTGAATCGACTCGACATCATCACGTGATATCGTCAATTGCCAGCGTTCGGTGTCGCGGCCGTCCAGCAGTGCGTTGCCCAAAGGGCGCATTTCAGACGAGGTGCCGTCTTCCCACAACTGGCGCAGAAGCATCTGCCGCTGCTCATCGATCCAGTGCAGACTGCGCAACACCTGGTCATCGCGCCTGATGGTCATTTCCCACAGGACCACCTGCTTGCCGTACAGCGTGTCTTCGCCCAGGCGCTGGCATTCAGCCTGCGGCGCCAGATTGCATGGATTCGCGTCACCATCACCAGGCGGCAACAATGGATTCCTTAGTCCCTCCGGCGGAATTTCCTGTTCGATGTATATCGTGTACTCCGGGACCAGTAACAGCGCACGCTGATTCTCAATATCGTAAATTTCAACCATCGTTTTCCCGTCCTGCCGGTAATCCAGGCGGACGCGGTTATCCCCGACATAAATTTTTGCATGCCGGGATTTTTTATCAGGCGTCGACTGTTGCGCCTGCGCCGAGAACTGCACGCCCGGAACTGCAGCCAGCGCGCCGACACTGGCGGCGCAAAAAACACTGGCGCAGAAAAGCTGAACGGCCTTTCTCACGAGCCCCTTCTCCTCAAGACAAACGAGTTATCCGGGGAGACCGGACCTGCCGGATCGCAGGTCCGCTCCCTGGAACAGACAGCTACTGGTTCTGCTGTGGCGCCTGTTGCGGTGCCTGCTGCTGCGGGCCACCATAAGGAGCACCATAGGGTGCGCCATAGGGAGCACCATAGGGAGCGGCAACAGGAGGAGCACCATAGCCAGGACCACCATAGGGACCGCCATAGTAGCCAGGACCACCGCCGTAATAGCCGGGGCCGCCACCGTAGTAGCCGTTATTCCCAGAATAACCACCACGGTTGTAGTTGTCGTTATAGCCACGACCCTGACCACGACCCTGACCACGACCGCTGCCACGTCCGCTGAAGTTCATGGAGAAATCTCCATCACCCAGCATGTCGCCAGTGCCATCGCCCCCGCCGTCATTCGTGTTGTTCCACTGGTTACCGCCCCAGCCATTGTTGTTGTTGTTCCACGGACCCCACCACGCCTGGGCCGAGGAGAACGACATCGCTGTTGCACCTGCCAGTATTGCTGCCAGAACAGTTTTGTTGAACTTGATCATTTTGATACCTCCGATCATTGCTGAATAAAGAAGCGCATGAACTCGCGCCTCCGTTTGTTGCCCCTGAGCTTGCGCTGGTGACGAAAAACGAGGGGAACAACGTTCTCCGTCAGTGATCCAATCGCACCTGAAGGTGGCGAAAGTCTCATTCTTTAAATCAATATTGCTCATCCTGTCCTACCAACGGCCTGGTGCGCCGTACAAGGGATAAGCCGGTGCGGGCGGCCAGGCGCCGGCGCCGTAAGTTGCGCCCGGATAAACGGGATACCCATAACCGGTATACCCGCCACCCCATGCACTGCCGGCGCTGTTGTTGCCGAAGCTGCTGCCGGCACGGCGGTCGTAAGGTGCACCGGACCAGGCAGGCGGCAGTGGCGCAGCATTACTGCGCTGCGCCGCCTGTCGATCCTGACTGTTTTCGTCAAGTGGCCGATAACGGCTGTTGCCCGGCAGTTGTGTGTAGACAGGCTGCTGTGGCTGTCCCCAATGCTGCACCGTGACCGGCCGCTGTGGCTGATACCGATGTTCGGCCTGCGGAGCCGTATAAGTGGGTACAGGAACCGCCCATGGATTGTCAGGATCAACGGCCAGATACTGCGGCGGTGGCTGCTGCCTGACGATCTGCTGTTGCTGATAAATGTAACCGGGCTGCTGATCTGGCTGCGGATAACCCGGCGGCACGTCGGCATAGCGCTGCAATTCGGTAGCGGGAACCTGAACATAGCGTCCCTGCATGGGGACCTCAGATTCGCTCTCCGTTTTCTGTATTGCATCTTCCGATTCTCCACTACAGCCTCTGATCATCAAGACAAGCAGTCCCAGTACAGCCAGTGCGATAACTGCATGGCGTGGCTTCCAGAATCCTGCGGCCTGCCCGGTCATGCGCCTGCCGCTGCGCTACTGGCCCTGTCCGGCAGCCGCACCACCCGCAGCCGGTGCCGGATAGCCGCGATAACCCCAGCCGGGTGCGACATATCCCGGAGGAGGCGGCGGATACCCGTAGCCATAAGCCGGTGGCGGATAGCGGGCCGGTTGCACCTGCTGAACCGGCGGTTGCTGTACCGGGGCCGGAGGAGCAGTTGTCGCGCCCGGCACCGACTGCGCCTTCATCGACTCCCACTGTTTGTCGCGCTCGGCCTGCATCTCGTTCCAACGCTTGTCCTGTTCGGCCTTACGCTGTTCTGCATCCTGCTGTGCCGCGGCGTTCTGCTCCTTGCTCTCTTTGTCACAAGGTTCTTTCTGACGCGTCTGCTGCCAGTTCTCGCGTTGTACCTGCATCGCCTGCTCATGCTGCTGACGTTCGGCATCCATCTGCTTGCGACGTTCCTCCTGCTGGGCAAGGAACTCGTCCCGGGTCAACGGACCGCGACTGTCGCCAAACGCGGTGGATGGTGGCGCATAACCGGCACCCGCAGTTTCAAGCTCCTGATCAGGCCGAAACTGCGGAGGTGCACCATAGGGTCCCGGCGGCGGCGGCACTGCACCCGATGTCGCCCATGCGCCAGCTGGCGCTGCATTTGCCGGCACCTGGCCCTGCTCCGCCTGGGCCAGCGGGGAGAGAACCAGGCTGCCGATGACCGATCCGGCCAAAATCAGTTGCCGCCAGGCCGGGTTGGTTTTTACGTTTCCTGTGTTTCTGATCACGATGTCACCCTCCGTCATTTGTCTGTAGATATGCATGCTCTGAGCTGTCAGGCCGATGATGCCTCGGTGGCTTCATCTGCCTTGCGCAGTCGCTCGTCCAATGCGGCGCAACCATGTGCGACAAAACGTTTCTCCGCGCTGATACAACCCATCGGGATCACGATCAACGTGAATACCGTCGCGACACCGGTACCGAACAGCAGGGTCACTGCCATGCCGTTGAAAATAGGGTCGGAGATGATGGCGCCGGCGCCGGCCATCAGCGTCAACGATGTGATCAGAATCGGGCGCAAACGAATTTTGGCCGCTGATACCGCTGCTTCGCGAATATCCTTGCCGGTGGCCGCTTCGCTCTTGACGAATTCGACCAGCAGGATTGACACGCGCACGATGATGCCGCCCAGCGCGATGAGCCCGATCATCGACGTCGCAGTGAACTCCGCGCCCATGATCCAGTGCCCTGGAATAATGCCGATCAGGGTCAGGGGAATCGGTGCCATGATGAGACCGGATAATGCGTAATCACGGAATTCCAGCACGATGAGCCCGTAGATCAGCAGCATCGCTGCCATGAACGCGATACCCATGTCACGGAAGGTCTCATAGGTCACGGTCCATTCGCCGCCCCACTCGAATCCCGATTGCAAATCGTTCGCCGGCGGGCCCAGCAGACCCATCGGCATACCGGTGATTTTTGCGCCATCCACTGTGGTGTAGTTCTCGAGCAGATCCTCCACGCCGTACATGCCATAGATCGGTGCACCCAGACGACCGGTCATTTCACCGGTGACATATTCCACCGGGCGCAAATCCTTGTGATACACGTAAGGGTCTTCCTCGATCTGAACAAACTTACCCAGCTCCGCCAGCGCTATGGTGCCGCCATCGCTGGTCGGAATCGGCAGACTGGACAGCCTTGACCCCTGGGAACGCACCGACAGCGGCGCCTGAACCACTATATAGGTAGGTTCGAGCGGCGCTCCCAGCTTGACGTCACCCAGCTGGTAGCCACCCATCGCCATCGACAGATTGCGATTGATCGTTTCCACTGATACTCCGCGCCGTACGGCCTTCTCGCGATCCACTTCGAACTGCCAGTAGTTGTAGGGATCGGTCATGTAGGTGTCGACATCCACCAGGCCTTCGACAGATTCGAACATACCCATCATGTCGCGCGCAGTCTGACGGCGCGTATGAGCATCCGGACCATAAATCTCGGCCACCACAGTCTGCAAAACCGGCGGTCCGGGCGGCATTTCCACCACCTGGATACGTGCGCCCATCTCGAGTGCAATGGGAGTCAGGATCTCGCGTACGTGTTCGGCCATTTCATGACTGCTGCGCTCGCGCTGTTCCTTGTCCGTCAACATCACCTGAATGTCACCCATCCAGGGCTGCTGGCGCAGGTAATAATGGCGAACCAGACCATTGAAGTTGAACGGCGAAGCGGTGCCGGTATAGGTCTGCAGGGCGATCGCTTCCGGCACTTCCTCGCGAATTTTCTCCGCCAGCGTTTGCACCACGTTTGCCGTCACCGGCAAGGCGCTGCCTTCCGGCATGTTGACCATGATGTTGTATTCCGGCTTGTTGTCGAAGGGCAGCATTTTTACTGCCACAACCTTGAAGTAGAACAGCGAGCAGACCGCCGCTGTCAGAGCGATAATCGAAACCAGGAACAGGATCCCGAGCTTGCGATTCCTGATCAGGGGCCAGATGATCGGTTCATAGATTTTCCCAATGATGTTTTGCACGCGCTTTTCACGGGCTTCCGCCTTGCGGAAAGCGGAGACACTGGCGGGACGCATGCGTACAGCGAACCAGGGCGTAAAGATAAAGGCCGCCACCAGAGAGAAGAACATGGCCGAGGCGCCGAGCACCGGGATCGGTCGCATGTACGGGCCCATCAGCCCGCTTACCCAACCCATCGGCAATAGCGCAGAGATAATCGTAAGGGTTGCGAGAATGGTCGGGTTACCCACCTCGCGCACTGCATCGATAGCGATGCTTACGGTGGTCCGTCCGGCTTCCATCCAGCGCCGGAAAATATTCTCCACCACCACGGTGGCATCGTCGACCAGAATGCCGATCGAAAATATGAGTGCGAACAGGCTTACGCGATCGATGGTGTAATCGAGTACCCAGGCTGACCACACGGTGATCAGGATAACGATCGGGATGACCGTGATGACCACGAAGGCGGCCCGGAAACCCAGCCCGATCAGGCACAGGATGGCAACCGCGAGCGCCGCTTCAAAGAGCGCCCCTAGCAGTTCATTGACCTTGTCGTTCGCGGTCTTGCCATAGTCACGGGTGACAGTCACGCGCACGTTGTCGGGAATCAGGTGACCGCGCAGGATATCCAGCTTGGCAAGAATATCGTTGGCGACGGTCACGCCGTTGGTGCCCTCTTTCTTCGCCAGGGCAATGGTTACGGCGGGCTCCCCGTTGGCAAGCGACTCATCCTCCGGCGCTGACTGACCCGTGTAGTACCCAACCATCTGGCGCGCATCTTCCGGACCGTGCGAGACTTTCGCGACATCACGGATATACACCGGCGCGCCATTGCGACTGGCAATCACCAGCCGCGAAATTTCTTCGGCAGTGCGCAGGAAGGTGCCGGTGTATACGCTGAAGCTGGTATTCGACGCTTCGGTTGAACCGGCCGGCTGCTTCTGGTTGGCAGCACGGATGGTTTGTGCAATCTGATCCAGCGTCACGCCGTAGCCGGCCAGCCGTTCGGGATACACTTCCACACGCACCTGTTCGGCACGCCCGCCGACCACGAATCCCTGCCCGGTATTGGGAGCCTGCTGAAGATGCTGCAACACATCGACACCCAGGGTGCGTAGCGCGGCATCATCGACGCTGTCGGATGACAGCGTCACCGTAACCACCGGCACATCGTCTATGCCCTTGGGCTTGACCAGCGGCATCGACACGCCAGGTGGAATCTTGTCGAGGTTCGACTGCAGCTTGTCGTGCACCTTGACGATCGACGGCCCCAGTTCTTCACCGACCCGGTAGCGTATCGTCACCATCGCCTGGCCACGCTCGCTTACCGAGTAGACATGCCGCACGCCGGGAATCTCGTGCATGATTCTTTCCAGCGGTTCTGTCACCAGGCTCGCAACCTGGCTGGCGGAGGCCCCCGGGTACTGCACAAACACGTCGATCATCGGTACTGAAATCTGCGGGTCTTCCTGACGCGGTGTAAACACCAGCCCCAGCAGGCCAATGGCCAGCGCGGCCATCATCAACAGGGGGGAAATCGGAGAGTCGATAAATGTGCAGGCCATGCGTCCTGCAATACCAAGAGGTTGCGACTGTATCCTCTCGCGATCAAGACGTTCCTGGAGTTCGGGATCCGGTTCTTTCTCTGTGCCGTTGTCTTGTGATTCAGCCATTTTTCAGTCTCGATCGTTTGGACACCAGGGAATCAATCCGCGACATGACTCCAGCCGCCGCGCGCGCCGGTCAGCGCCACCGCATGAATACGTTCACCAATCTCGAGCCCGGACAGCACCGCAACATGGTCATTGTCCACATAGTCGCCGATACGGATCAGGCGCAGTCGCGGGCCTTTATCTTCAGTGGCGACATACACGGCCGGCAGGCTGCCACGCCACAACACCGCGCTCTCGGGTATCACCGGCACGGCGCTTGACTGCAGGGAGGGTTCAGGGACCATCACTTCCGCGTACATGCCAGGTCCGCCTGGCACCTCGACCGGCAGATCGAACTTGACGGTGACGGTATGACGAAGCTCGTCGGCGACGGGGAAGATCTGCGCAACGCGTCCTTTGACGCGGACGTTGCCGAGGTCGAGTTTGATCGGGACCAGCTGGCCTTTTTCCAGACCGCTCATGAGCCGCACCGGCACCGCCACTTCAACCTGCAGATAGGTCAGATCTGCATACTCCAGCAATGCCTGGCCAGGCTGCACGGTGTCGCCCTTCTCGACCATCTTGCGCACGATCACGCCATCGAACGGTGCGAATGAACGCGCGTCGCGCAACATTGCATCGATTTCCTCGATTTGCGATTGCGCGCTCAGTTGCTGGTTGTGCGCCTGGTCAAGTTGCGTACCGAGACCGTAGATGTCGGCCTGACGATCGACATAGCGGTCACCGCCGTAGTTACCCGGCATGAAACTCTGTGAAAACGGCTGGGTAAACATCTGGTCGAACATGGAAGGCATGCCCATGCCACCGGAACGGCTGATGCTGCGGCTTTGCGGAGACCAGAGTTCGCGGTTGTACTGAACCTGCGCATTGGCGATGGCAGACTGGGCGTTGGAATACTGGGCGAGTGCTGCGCGACGTTTGGCGAGCAGGTCATCGTCATCCACGGCAACCAGGATATCGTCGGTCTTGAAATGATCGCCTTCGGTGCCGGCAAGGAATTCAATGCGCCCCGCGACCTGCGCCGTGAGCGTCACCTGCTTGAATGCGACGACACTGCCGCCCAATGTCACCGAAGCAGCGGTATCAGCTGCCTGTACCGTGACGATCGCTGCCGCGGTAGCGGTGTTCTGCGCCAGCAGTGTGTGGCCCGGAACACTCAACCCCAACAGCAGTACACAGGTGAGGCCGATCATCTTTTTCGATGTGCGGCAGTTTTCCGTGGTTGCGATAGGCAACCGCAGTTGACGACAGTCAAAAGTCACGGCCTTCTCCTCGACGCTATATTTTTCACTCTTCTTTCGTTCGGCAATGTCCACGCCGGCAGTTGAGAGTGTTTGGCGAAACTATGGCAAGGGTTGTGCCAAATCGCAGGAGCTTGTTTTTCTTCGCTTTACCTGTTTTCACCTGAAACAAGCGTGCAACGGTTTGTGTGACAATCAACATGCACTGTCTAGACTAAGTCACTGAACTCTATGCCGCAGTTTGTAGATGCACCATTCTGCAACACAGGTGCAACATATCCGGGCATAGCTGCAACATAACGCAACGCTGTTGATCTGCGTCAAATACTGTACGAGCGAAATGTTGCTAGTCTAATTCTTAGCCACTACTCCGCGATCGCAAGAAAAGTCCCCCGGGGGGAGGAAATATCGCCGAGTGCTGTAGACCTGAAATAAAAAAACAGCTTGAAAGATAAGGAGCAGGTTTTATGCACGCACTTGAACAGTTCTCACCGCTGGTTGACGCGGTCATCTCGCACATCGATGAGGGCGTGATTCTCACCGACTATAAAGGTAAGGTGCTGTTCCATAATCCGGCGGCCGACGAGCTGCTGGGGCATCCGCTGTTCGATACGGTCTTGGGGATCCGTGCAACTACCGGCGTCGATCTGCAACGTTCGCTGACAGAGTCACCGCAGCACGGAACCGTCCAGGGCAGTCAGTCCCTGGTCGATCAGCGGCGCTTCGAACAGCGCATCGGTTTCAATGGTTCGGTGCGTTTTCTCGAAGTCAGCACCACCATGGTGCCGGTGCCGGGTGGCTATGATCCGCTGCACCTGATGATCATGGCGGATGTCACCGACAAACACCGGCTGCAGGCTGTTCTGAACGAAAACCGCAGCATGGGCCTGATCACCCAGGACCCGCGCATGCTCGAGATCACTGCCATGGTGGAACATATCGCGCAGACCAAGGCATCGGTGCTGCTGCAGGGCGAATCCGGAACCGGAAAAAGCCTGCTGGCACGCTTGATCCACAAGAAAAGCGTGCGTGTCGATGAGCCACTGGTGGAAGTCAACTGCGCCGCCATTCCGGAATCATTGCTGGAGTCGGAACTTTTCGGTCATGTCAAAGGCGCATTTACCGGCGCCACCCAGGAACGGGCCGGCCGCCTGCAGGCAGCGAACGGCGGCACCCTGTTTCTCGATGAAATCAGTGAACTGCCCCTGCACCTGCAACCAAAGTTGCTGAAGGCGCTCGAGGAGCAATCATTCCAGATGGTCGGCTCCGATCACGACGTCAAGGTTGACGTGCGCATCATCGCCGCGTCGAACCAGAATCTCAGGCAACTGGTCGACGAGGGCGCGTTCCGCAGCGACCTTTACTATCGCCTCGCTGTTATTCCCATGGACATCCCGGCACTGCGCGATCGGCCCGGCGATATTCCGCTGTTGATTCACTGGGTCTGCGATCAGCTGGTGCGGCGCGGCTACCCAGCCGACCTCGAGTGCGATCAGGCCGCCATGCAACTGATGATGGACTACCCCTGGCCTGGCAATGTGCGTGAACTTTCAAACGCCGTGGAGCACGGCATGATCCTGGCGGAAAACGGCATCGTGAAACCCTGCTCGCTCCCGTTCGCTATTCGCAGCTATCACCAGCGCCCAGCCCCGGCCGCCGCCGAACCGCCACCCGTGGACCTGCGGCGCCAGGACCCGGCGCGCAGGGAAATACTTGACGCCCTCGAAGGCAGCAACGGGAATCGTGCGGAAGCCGCGCGCCTGCTCGGCATCGACCGCAGCACCCTGTGGCGGCGCATGCATCGCCTGAA
>JAGXGS010000078.1 GCA_024636585.1 Thiogranum sp.
CACCGCGCGCACCGGGCGCGGCTTCGCCGAGAACACCCACAGGATGATGAACAGTACCAGCCCCTCCAGCAACGCCTCGTAGAGCATTGAGGGATGACGCGGCTGCTGGTCGACAAACGGAAAGACCATGCCCCAGGGCAGGTCGGTCGGCCGGCCCCACAATTCGCCGTTGATGAAATTACCGATGCGTCCGGCACCCAGCCCGATCGGCACGAACGGCGCAATGAAGTCAGTCACCTGAAAAAATGTGCGGCCGGTCTTGCGTCCGTACAGCCACATGGCAATCAGCACGCCGATCAGTCCACCATGAAATGACATGCCGCCTTCCCAGACCCTGAGCAGCATCAGTGGATTGTTCGCGAACAGATCGAAGTTGTAGAAAATAACGTAACCAATGCGCCCGCCCAGAATCACACCCAGCGCACCGTAGAAAATCAGATCGCCGATTTCCTGCGGGTTCCAGCCGGAATCCGGCTTGCGCGCCCGCACTGTGCCAAGCCACCAGCTGCCGACGAAACCGACCAGGTACATCAGGCCATACCAGTGAATCGCCACCGGGCCAAAGGAGATCGCGACAGGATCAATATCCGGGTACATCAACATCTTTGATCAGCTCGGCAGCACGCGGCAGAACAGCGCCTTCAGGTAATCCGTTTCCGCGATCGCCGGATGCACCGGGTGATCGGGCCCCTGATGACCGCGTTCCAGCAGCTGCAGACTGCGATCCAGGTGGCGCGACGACTGCAGCAGGATTTTTTGGAAGTGCGATTCGGAGAGCTGCTGCGAACAGGACGCCGATATCAGGATGCCATCCTTTTGCAACACCTGCATACCGAGCTGATTGAGCCGGTGATAAGCCTGCTCGCCGGCTTTCGCATCCTTCTTGCGTTTAATGAACGCCGGCGGATCCAGCACCACCACATCGAATCTTTCCTGCGCCGTGCGCAACTGGCTCAGCGCCTCGAAGGCGTCACCGTGCAGAGTCGCGACCCGCTCCCCCAGACCGTTGGCGTCGGCATTGGCATGGATGTTATCGATTGCCGCCTCCGATGAATCCACGCACATCACTTCGCTGGCACCGGCGCCGGCCGCCTGCAGACCCCAGGCACCGACATAGCTGAACACGTCCAGCACCCGCTTGCCTTCCGCGTAACGGCGCAGGCGCGCACGGTTCATGCGCTGGTCATAGAACCAGCCGGTTTTCTGTCCCTGCTGCAATGACACCGAAAATTTCAGGCCATGTTCCTCGACCAGCAGCTGCTCCGGCACCTCGCCGATCACCTCCTGATATAACTCCAGTCCCTCGAGACTGCGCACCGAACTGTCGGCGCGCAACAGAATGCCGGCCGGTTTCAGCACCTGCTGCAAAGCCTCCAGCACCTGGTCCTTGACCGCTTCCATGCCGGCGGTGGTGATCTGCACCACGCAGATGTCGCCAAAGCGATCCACCACCAGCCCCGGCAGCTGATCGGATTCCGCGTAAACCAGGCGATAAAACGGCTGACTGAACAGCCGCTCGCGTAACGCCAGCGCCACGTTCAGGCGGTGCACAAGCAGCGACTTGTCCAGCACATACGCCGGATCGCGACTTACCAGCCGTCCGCAGATCAGGGACTTCGGATTGACGTAGGCATTCCCGAGCGATTTGCCGTTGTGCGCCTGCAGGCTGACCTGCTGGCCCGGCTGCAGGTTGGTGAGCGGCGTGACAGCGGTATCCACCTCATTGCTGAACACCCACAGGTGACCGGCACGAATGCGTCGCTCTTCATTTTTTTTCAGGCGCAGCGGCGCCAGCGTCGAGGAATCGTTCAAAATCAGCATCCGGCCATTGGCTGTAAATAACAAGCGGTGGAGCTTACCCGCTCCCCGGCAAGGCGTCGAGCGAGCGCGGCTGTTCGCGCAGTTGGGCCGCCGGCCATAACACCAGACTGCCGCCCCGATAGGGCTGGATCAGCAGCAGTTCGGGCAATTCGTGCGGCGGTTGTTTGTAGTTCACCAGCAGAAATCCATTAGCGTGCGCCTCCAGCCAGACGTGCAGCTGAGTGCGACTGTGCAGCGGTTCGATGCGCTGCTCCAGCCGCCCCAGGAAGTGGAACTGCCCATGATACTTGCCCAGATATGCCAGCGGCCGTCCGTCCTGCTGCAAATCGGCAAGCACCTGGCTGATGGCCTTCAGCTGAAACGGCGGACGCACCAGCTCAGCCAGCGCCAGATACATGACCAGCGTCGTCATCAGCATCCCGAGGGCCGCACTTCGCACCACGCCGGTCAGCGTCAGCTTCATCATCAGCAGCACCACGCCCCACACCAGCAGCGCCAGCGGCCACATCAGCTGGATCTGCGCCAGCCATGCCGGACCTTCCGGCCAGCTGCGCGCCACCAGCAGCGCCAGCCCGGCGGCCAGCATCACGACAGCCGCGAAATGCGGCCGGTACGGCCGTTCGCCACGCGGCAGTTGTGCCAGCCAGCGCGCCATCAGCAGTGCCAGCAGCGGAAACAATGGCAGCAGGTATTTGCCCTGCTTGCCACTGATCAGGCTGAACACCAGCAACGCCGGCAGCAACACTGCCAGACAGAAACGCATGCCTGAGTCCGGCCTGCCGGTCTGGCGCGCGCCCCGCCACAGGCTCGGCCACAGCACCCAGGGCAACCACATCAGGGGCAACCAGATCAGATAGCTCCACCAGCCGGCCTGGTGGGCGAAGGAATCGACCATGCGCCCGGCCGACTGGCCCCAGAAAATCGCCTCGCGATAGCTCTCGCCACCAGCCTGTCCCGCAGGCAGCGCCCATAGCAGTGCGACTGCGGTGCCCAGCACCAGTGCAGCCAGTCCGCCCAGATACCAGCCCGTCCAGCTACCAGGCCGCTCGTGCTGATACCACCAGGGCGCCAGCAGCACCGCCGGCAGCACCGGCACCAGGATCACCGGCCCCTTGCTCAGCACCCCCACGCCGATCGCAAACCCGACCAGCAGCCAGCCGCGCCATGGCCGCGAACGCGCCTCCAGCACCCCGTGCCAGGCCAGCAGCGCCGCCAGCACCAGCAGCAGATCGAACTGCACCAGGGTGTAGAAGTTGTGCCAGAACAGGCCGCCGAACAACAGCCAGGGGGCGCTCGCCACAATGAAGCCGAAGTGCTGTTGCGGCTGCGGCCACAGCCGCGCCGCCAGACGCGCCGTCAGCCACAGAACCGCCAGTCCCAGCACCGGCGCCACCAGCCGGGCGGCGAGCTCCGAGACGCCGAACAGCCACCAGGAGGCATGGATCAACCAGAACAGCAGCGGCGGCTTGTGGCTGTAAGGCTCGCCATTCAGAGACGGCACCAGAAAGTCGCCGCGTTGCCACATCTCCCAGGCCACGCTGAGGTAGCGGGTTTCGTCCACCGGCAGCAACGGCCGCAGCCACAGCTGGGTCGCGGCCAGCAGCGCGGCTGTCGCGACCAGCAACAGCCAGCCGGGCCGCGGGTCGCTCACTCCGCGGCCGCCAGCTGCTGGCGCTCCCGGCGAATGAACCACAGGTTGCGCGCGTAGATCAGCACGCCCATCGACTGGCCCAGAATGAATACCGGATCACCGATGTGCACGGCATAAACAAACAGGGTAATGCCGCCGGCAATGCTGAAATACCAGAATGCCAGTGGCACCACAGAACGTCGCTGGCGCTCGCTGGACAGCCACTGAACAATGAAACGCGCTGAAAACAGCAACTGTCCGGCAAAGCCGATGGCCAGCCAGATCCAGGGTTGTTCGAACATCAGTCATTCTCCTTCGGAGCCGCGGCGCAGGGCCGCCGCTGCAGCCAGTACACACCCAGCGCATCCAGCGGCCGCGACCAGTATCCGTTGCTCCGCGACGGGCTGTCGAGACTGCGCCGCTGCAACCACATGACGCCCAGCAGATCAACCAGCCCCGTCCACAGGCGATTATGAATACCGTACTTGGACTCGCCGCACTGCCGCGGCCGGTGCCGCACCGGCACCGACTCGACCCGGGCGCCATGCCGCTGCGCCAGCGCCGGCAGAAAGCGGTGCATGTGATCGAAGGCCGGCAACATCAGGAACAGTTCGCGCGAAAACAATTTCAGACCACAGCCGGTGTCGGGCGTCCCGTCGCCGAGCAGGCGCGCTCGCACCGCATTGGCAATCCGTGAGGACTGACGCCGCAGCCAGTCGTCACGCCGCCGGGTACGGTGCCCGACCAGCATCAGGGGACGCGGCGCCAAATCGTCGCCATCGCCGCCATCGTCGCATAGCCGCGCGATCAACAGCGGGATGTCCGCCGGATCATTCTGTCCATCACCGTCCAGCGTCACTATCCAGGCGCCACGGGCCGCACGCACCCCGTTGAGCAGCGCACTGCTCTGACCGCAGCGTTGCGCGTGCCGCAGAACTCTCAGCGCCGGGCACTGCTGCCGGGCGCGCTGCAATTCGGCAGCAGTTCCGTCAGTGCTTCCGTCATCGACATAAATCAGTTCCCAGTCACCGGCGCCGGCCAG
The DNA here is from genome assembly GCA_024636585.1 of Thiogranum sp. Taxonomy (GTDB): domain Bacteria; phylum Pseudomonadota; class Gammaproteobacteria; order DSM-19610; family DSM-19610; genus Thiogranum. The sequence goes on from JAGXGS010000078.1 coordinate 4,494, forward strand.
CGCGCGCGTGACTTCCGCCACCAGCGGCAGGACGCTGCCGGCTTCGTTATATACCGGGATAACAATGGAAAACTGCATGAATCCCCTCATCTTTGTTCTGTGTTTGGCGGGCGGGCCATGGGCTATAGTGAAACGCTACCGAGACCAGGTCGAGCGCTATGAACCACACCAGCCACTATACCAATCAGCTCCATGCCGAGACCAGCCCATACCTGCTGCAGCACGCCAGTAATCCGGTGGACTGGCATCCCTGGGGTCCCGAAGCACTGGAAAAGGCGCGCCGTGAGAACAAGCCGATCCTGCTGTCGATCGGTTACTCGGCCTGCCACTGGTGTCACGTCATGGCGCATGAATCATTCGAGGACCCGGCCTGCGCAGCGGTGATGAACGAGCTGTTCATCAATATCAAGGTGGACCGAGAGGAACGTCCGGATCTCGACAAGATCTATCAGACGGCACATGCGCTGCTCACCCAGCGTAACGGCGGCTGGCCGCTCACCATGTTCCTGACCCCGGACGCGCAGATCCCGTTTTTCGGCGGCACCTATTTCCCGCCGCAGCAGCGCCACGGTCTGCCGGCATTCACCGATCTGTGCCAGCGGGTGTCCGACTTCTATGCCGAGCACAGCGATGAACTGGAAAAGCAGAACCGTTCGCTGATCGACTTCATGACGTCCATGAACAAGGCCGAAGTCGCAATGGAAAATGAACTCAACGCCATGCCGCTGGACATCGCGCGCCAGCAACTCGAACAACAGTTCGATGCAAAGCACGGCGGTTTCGGCGGCGCGCCCAAGTTCCCGCACCCGACCAGTCTCGAACGTCTGCTCCGCCACTGGGCCGCCACCGCCATCGATGGGAACCCCGACCAGCGGGCCCTGGACATGACGCTGTTCAGTCTCGACCGTATGGCGCTGGGCGGCATGTATGACCAGATCGGCGGCGGCTTCTGCCGCTATTCGGTCGACGCCGAATGGATGATCCCGCACTTCGAGAAAATGCTCTATGACAACGGTCCACTGCTGTCTCTGTACAGCGAAGCCTGGGCCGCCACCGGCACGCCCCTGTACCGGCAGGTGGTAGAGCAGACCGCAGACTGGGTGATGCGGGAAATGCAGGCGCCGGAAGGCGGCTACTATTCCAGCCTGGACGCCGACAGCGAAGGCGAGGAAGGCAAGTTTTACGTCTGGACGCGTGCCGAGTTGCAGGCGATGTTGAACGAGCGCGAGTATCAGGTGGCGACACGTCGTTTCGGCTTTTCGAGCGCCCCCAACTTCGAGGGCCAGTGGCACGCGCACATCCAGGACTCGATCGACAGTATCAGCGAGGAATTGCAGATGCCGCCCGCGGAAGTGGAACAACTGCTCGAAGCGGCGCGCGGTAAATTGTTCGCGGCCCGCGAACAGCGCATCCGACCCGGGCGCGATGACAAGATACTGGTGTCATGGAATGCGCTGATGATCCGTGGCATGGCGCAGGCGGCACAGCACATCGGGCTGCCGGCCGGTGTGCAATCCGCCGAACGGGCGCTGCAGTTTATCCGCACGCAGATGTGGGATGACGGCCGTCTGTACGCCACCAGCAAGGACGGCCGCACGCATCTTTCGGCCTACCTGGATGACTACGTTTTCCTGATCGATGCCATCCTGGAACTGTTGCAGGTGCGCTGGAATACCGACGAACTGAACTTCGCCGTGCAACTGGCGGACACGGTGCTGGAACATTTCGCCGATCCGGACGGCGGCTTTTATTTTACCGCCGACGATCATGAAAACCTGATCCAGCGTCCCAAACCGCTGAGCGACGACGCGATGCCGGCTGGCAATGCCATTGCCGCAAAAGTGTTCGGAAGGCTCGGCCACCTGCTGGGAGAGACCCGCTACCTGGATGCCGCGGAATACACCCTGCGCGCCGCCTGGCAACCGCTGCAACAGAGCCCGTTCGGACATACCGGACTGCTGCAGGCGCTGGAGGAATTTCTCTACCCGGTGGAAACACTCATCATCCGCGCCGACCGCGAACTGCAGGAATGGCAGATAGCCGCCCTGCGCGGCTATGCACCGCGGCACCTGGTGTTTGCGATACCCGCCGATTGCTGCGACCTTCCCGGTCTGCTTGCCGAACGTAAACCCCGGGATACGGCAGTGGCTTATTTGTGTTCAGGGATGCGCTGTCTGCCGCCGGTTACGAGTCTGCAGGATCTGGAAACCCAGTTGCAGGTTGCACAGCAGGATGCAACGTCCGGATAAGTTTTTCGGTGCCAGACCGGCACAGACAGGCGTCGAACATTCCCTTTATCAGACCTTCTGCTAGTATTTCGAGAGATCGAATAATTTGTGCGTAGGGTTATTTGTTCCGTAGTTCTCGATCAACGCACGTTTTCCGAGAGATCGTGTATATGAATATTTATGTTGGAAACCTATCTTACTCGATTAGCGAGGACGACCTGAGAGATGCTTTTTCAGCGTTCGGCGAAGTCTCGAGCGTCAGCATCATCATGGACAAGTTTTCGGGTCAGTCGAAGGGATTCGCATTCGTTGAAATGCCCAATAGCTCAGAAGCGGAGGCCGCGATTGAGGGGCTGAATGAACGCGAGCTTCAGGGTCGCAACCTGCGCGTCAATCAGGCCAAGCCACGCGAAGAACGCCCGGCACGCCACCCGAGGCACTGAGCGTTAGCGGCCCGCTGCCGGTGCAGCGGGCCCCGCTCTGTCAGGCGCCGATCAAGCTACCGGCTATGCGCGCACGCGCTGTGTCGGCGGCTGGATGTCGAGCGCTGTACCGAAGCTTTCCTGGTAACGCTTTTTGAACTCGTCGAAAGTGAAGCTGTGGTTCTGGGTGCCATGCTGCTCGATCTTTATCGCGCCCATGAGCCCGGCAATACGTCCGGTGATTTCCCAGTCCAGATCGTTCATCAATCCATACAGAAGACCGCCGCGATAGGCATCGCCACACCCGGTCGGATCGACCACGGCACTGACGGCAGCCGGGGGAATATCAATGCACTTGCCATCGACGTAGATTTTCGAACCTTCGCCACCACGCGTCACGATCAGAGCCTTGACCCGTTGGGAAATTTCCTCGGGTGACCAGCCGGTCCGATCCTGCAGCAACTGCGATTCATAGTCATTGACGCACACCCAGGTTGCCTGATCGATGAAGGTCTTGAAATCATCGCCGCCGAACAGCGGCATGGCCTGCCCCGGATCGAAGATAAACGGAATCTTCGCTTCCACGCACTGGCGGGCATGGTCGATCATGCCCTGGCGACCATCCGGCGAAATGATTGCCAGTTGCACACCCTTGGCTTCGCCGACGCTGACCTGATGCGAAAAATTCATGGCGCCCGGATGAAAAGCAGTGATCTGGTTGTCATCCTGGTCAGTGGTGATGAAGGCCTGTGCGGTATAGGTGGAATCAATTTCCCGCACATGCTCGCAAGGGATGTCCAGCGAGGTCAGCCAGGCTGCATAGGGGGGGAAGTCCATGCCCACCGCACCCATCGGCAACGGATCGCCACCCAGCAGTTTCAGGTTATAGGCGATATTGGCTGCACAGCCGCCGAACTCGCGACGCATTTCCGGCACGTGAAAAGACACGTTAAGAATATGCACCTTGTCCGGCAGAATGTGGTTTTTGAAGCGGTCCTGAAAGACCATGATCGTGTCGAATGCGAATGAGCCGCAAATCAGTGCCGACATGTAGATGTTCTCCTTATTTGCCCTGTCCGAATCACAGGGATTAAAAAATAATAATGTGGCCGGTGGAACTGGCCGTGCAGGGCGAGCGGCGCGCGCTCAGCTGAACAGAATAATCGCCCAGACGATACCGGCATTTGCGAAGGCCAGAAACACCGCCGCAGAACCGAGATCCTTCGCCAGTCCGGCGAGCGGATGATGCTCGGAACCAATCCGGTCCACTACCGTTTCGATACCCGAATTGAGCAGTTCCACGATCGGCACCAGCAGCCAGAAACCGACCATCACCGCACGCTCCAGAGCCGTTGTTCCGAGCCACAGCGCCAGCGGCACCAATACTACCGTCAGAGCCAGTTCCTGCCGGAATGCTGCTTCCTTTCGGAAGGCTTCGCAGGCGCCGTTCCATGAACAGCCGGCCGCACCCAGGATTCGTCGAAAACCGGTGAGGCCGACCTGCCCCATCAGCCGCCGGCCACCCAGCGCAGATCCAGTTCACGCGCCGCACGAACTTCATCGAGACGCCGCACCGGCTGCGTATGCGGTGCTTCGCGCAGCAGGTCGGGGGTTTGTTCAGCCTCTTCCAGAATTTTGATCATGGCCTCGACGAAACCATCCAGTTCCTCGCGGCTCTCGGTTTCGGTCGGCTCGATCAGCAGGCACTCCGGCACCAGCAGCGGGAAATAGGTGGTCGGGGCATGAAACCCGAAGTCCAGCAGGCGCTTGGCAAAATCCATGGCGGTAATATTCTGCTGCTGTTTCTGGCGCTTCAGGGTCACGATGAATTCATGGGTGGCGCGCCGGGTCGGGAACGCCAGATCGAAACCGGCGTTTTCCAGACGCTTCATCAGGTAGTTGGCATTCAGGGTCGCATATTCCGCCACCCGATTCATGCCTTCGCGACCCAGCATCCGCGCATAGATATAGGCGCGCATCAACACCCCGGCATTACCCATGAACGCCGACAGTCGACCGATGCTCTGCGGACGCTCGCGCTCCGTCACCCAGTGATATTCGTCGCCATCGTAGCCAACCAGGGGGATCGGCAGGAACGGTTCCAGACGCGCGCTGACCCCGACCGGACCGGCACCCGGACCACCGCCGCCATGCGGGGTGGAAAAGGTCTTGTGCAGGTTCATGTGGATGACATCGAAGCCCATATCGCCGGGGCGCACCTTGCCGAGGATCGCGTTCAGATTGGCGCCGTCGTAATACAGAAGACCACCGGCATCGTGAACGATGCCTGCAATTTCCTTGATGCGGCGCTCGAACACGCCCAGTGTCGAAGGATTGGTCAGCATGATGCCGGCGGTATGCGAACCCACTGCCTTGCGCAACGCCTCGAAATCGACGTCGCCCACTTCATCGGTGGGAATCTCCCTGACCTTGTAGCCGCACATGGTGGCGGTCGCCGGATTGGTGCCATGGGCGGCATCCGGCACCAGGATCTCCGTGCGTTCGGTGTCGCCCCGGGCATCGTGATAGGCGCGGATCATCGCGACGCCCGCGAATTCACCCTGGGCACCGGCCGCCGGCGCCAGCGACACTGCCTGCATGCCGGTGACTTCCTTGAGCATTTCCTGCAATTCGAACAGACAGGTCAGCGTCCCCTGCCCGGCGCTGGCCGGCGCCAGCGGATGCCGCGCCAGGAAACCCGGCAGCATCGCCAGCGTATTGCAGGCGCGCGGGTTGTACTTCATGGTGCAGGAGCCGAGCGGATAGAACTGCGTATCGATAGAAAAGTTCTTCTGCGACAGGCGCGTGTAATGACGTACGACCTGCATCTCCGATACCTCGGGCAGGGCCGGCAGATCGTCGCGCAGCAGTTCCTGCGGCAGATCGTCAGCCGCATCCATATCCGCCTGTTGCGGTGCCTGCGCCCAGGCCCGGCGGCCGGGTCGTGAATGTTCAAAAATCAGCATGTGTACTCAATTCCGGAATAATGATCCTGCCCGCACATCGAAACCGCGGAGCAGGATGGTTCAGCTGGCAACTCAGCCTTTCAGCGCCGCCAGCGCTTTATCGTAGTCCGGTTCCTGGCCAATTTCCGGAACCATCTCGGTGTAGACCACCTTGTCATTTTCATCGATCACCACAATAGCGCGCCCGGTGATTCCGGCCAGCGGACCGTCCTCGATCAGCACTCCATAGTCCCTGCCGAAGTCACGCGAACGCATGATCGACAGCGGGATCACGTTGCTGACGCCTTCCGCGCCGCAGAAGCGTGACATGGCAAATGGCAGATCCGCTGCTATCACCAGCATCACGATCTTGCTGCCGTCGGCGGCGGCCTCGTTGAACTTCTTTGTCGAAGTCGCACATACCGGAGTATCCAGGCTCGGCACGATGTTCAGCAGCTTTTTCTTGCCGGCATAATCGGCCAGAGTTCTGTCGTTGAGTTCGGCATCGACCAGACGAAAATCAGGTGCCTTGCTGCCGACTGCCGGCAGTTCACCGCTGGTATGAATTTCATTTCCTTGCAGAGTAATCGTCGCCATGCTGCTGCTCCTCGCTAGTGGTGTTTGGGTTATGCCATTGTAGGTTTGACCGGACACCCGGCGGCGGTCTGGGCCGCGATTGCGCGCGCCAGGTGATCACGGTAGAAATCCAGATCGGCATCGCTCTTGGTCTCGGTCGCGCATACCAGCAGCGCCTCGCCCAGTTCCGGATAATCATCGTTCAACACATAGCCCGGTTGCAGGTTCTGCGCGTACAGCGGACGCAGCAGACGCTTCAACGGCAGACTGCTGGTGAGTACCACCTCATGAAAGTACGGGCGATTGAAACGTGGCCCGAGGTGCTCGCCGCTGATCTGTTCGACCAGCTTGCGGGTCCTGGCGTGACTGGTCAGCGCCACCCGGCGCAAGCCCTCGGCACCGACCATGGCCATATGGATAGTCGCCGCAGTGACCATCAGACCCTGGTTGGTACAGATATTCGAAGTCGCCTTGGAACGCCGGATATGCTGCTCGCGCGCCTGCAGGGTAAGCGTATAACCCACCCGTCCGTCACGATCCACGGTGCGTCCGACGATCCGGCCCGGCATCTGCCGGACGTGCGCCTGTTTTGTGCACATGAAACCGAAGTAGGGTCCGCCGGAAGACAGCGGGATACCCAGCGGCTGACCCTCGCCCACCACGATATCAGCGCCCTCGGCACCCCAGCGACCCGGCGGCTTCAGCAATGCCATGGCAATCGGATTCACAACCGCGATCACCAGCGCGCCATTGGCGTGCGCCCAGTCGGTCAAAGCATCGACCTCTTCCAGCACACCGAAGAAATTCGGCTGGGAAATGACCAGCGCGGCGATATCCTCGCCCTCGTACTGCGCCAGGCTGTCGAGCGTGACATGACCGCCGCTTTCGTCATACGGCAGCACCAGGTCTTCGATGCCCTGATTGTTGACGATGGTACGGGCGGTTTTGCGATACGCCGGATGCACATTGCTCGGCACCAGAATCCGCCGCGACTTCGATTTGCGGTTGGCGCGCACCGCCATCAACATCGCTTCGGCCAGCGCCGAGGCGCCGTCGTAGAGTGAGGCATTGGAAACTTCCATGCCCATCAACGCCGTCATCATGCTCTGGAATTCGTAGATCAGCTGCAGGGTGCCCTGGCTCGCCTCGGCCTGATAAGGCGTATAGGCACTGTAGAATTCGCCACGCGTGGTGATCTCCCACACCGCTGCCGGGATATGGTGCTCATAGGCGCCGGCACCGATGAAGCACAGCGGCTGACCGTCCTGCGCGGCACGTGCGCGCATCAGGCGGCTGATCTCCTGTTCGCTCATGGCATCCGGCACCGCCTCGAGTTTGCGGCTGCGCAGATTGGCGGGAATTTCGTCGAACAACTGCTCGATATCGGACGCGCCGATGACTTCCAGCATGTCCTGAACATCTTGTTCGGTGTGGGGTATAAAAGGCATAGATTATCCGTTATTCAGAGTCGATGTATTCCAGGTAATCGCTGGCATCCATCAGGTCGTCCAGGGAATCCGGGTCGGCGAGCTTGAGCTTCATCAGCCAGCCGGCGCCATAGGCATCGCTGTTGACGGTCTCCGGCGCGTCGGCCAGTTCTTCATTCGCTTCCACCACTGTGCCGGCCAGCGGCGAATACACATCGGAGGCCGCCTTTACGGATTCCACCACTGCGCAGGCCTCTTCGGCCTCCAGTTCGCGGCCCGGCTCCGGCACCTCGACATAAACCAGGTCGCCCAGCAGGCTCTGGGCATGATCGGTAACGCCCATGGTCACGGTGCCGTCGTCGTTCAGGCGAACCCATTCATGGCTCTTGGTGTATTTCAGATCATCCGGCGCTTCGCTCATGCCTTAATCCTCTTCCAGGTTTTCATTGTTGATGACATTCAGTTCAATTCGATCTGCGCTTTACCGTTGCGCACAAACGGGGGCTTGACCACTTGCGCCGGCAGCAGCTTGCCGCGCATTTCCACCTCGCAACGGGTACCGGTATCGATCGGCACCCGCGCCAGCGCGATGGCACGTCCCAGTGTCGGTGAGAAACTGCCGCTGGTGATTTCACCTTCACCGACACCGTCCACTACGACTTTCTGGTGATTGCGCAACACGCCCTTGCCTTCCAGTACCAGGCCGACAAGTTTCTGTTGCAGACCTGCCGCACGCTGCGCTTCCAGCGCGGCACGACCAATAAAGTCACGATCTTCCGGCTTGAACGCCAGCGTCCAGCTCAACCCCGATACCAGCGGGCTGACACTTTCATCCATATCCGCGCCATACAAATTCATGCCCGCTTCCAGTCGCAGCGTGTCGCGGCAGCCCAGCCCGCACGGCTGTACGCCGGCTTCGCCCAGTTGCGTCCACAACTTCACTGCGGCGTCGCCCGGCAGTACGATTTCAAAACCGTCTTCGCCGGTATAACCGGTACGCGCAATCAGCCAGTCACCGCATTCAGCCGCAAAAAAGAATTTCAGTTCGGCCGCCGCCGCCCGCTGCGTGGCATCCAGCAGACCCAGTACCTGGTCGCGCGCCTGCGGACCCTGGACTGCGATCATGGCGAGTTCCGGACGTTCGGTGACCCGCACATCGAAGGCGCCGGCCTGACGGATTATCCATGCCAGATCCTTTTCACGCGTAGCCGAATTCACCACCAGGCGGAACCGCTGCGGTTCCAGGAAATACACGATCAGGTCATCGAGCACATTGCCCTGCTCGTCGAGCATGCAGCTGTACAGGGCCTTGCCCGGCTGCTGCAGCTTGTCGACGTCATTGGCGAGCAGATAGCGCAGAAATGCGCGCGTCTGTTCACCTTCCAGATCGACCACCGTCATGTGCGACACATCGAACATGCCGGCCGCACGGCGGACGCAATGGTGTTCCTCGATCTGGGAACCGTAGTGGATGGGCATATCCCAGCCGGCGAAATCCACCAGCTTGGCGCCCATGGCCTGATGTAACGGGTAAAGCGGGGTTTGTTTGCCCATAATTGATTCTGTGCGCTCAGCGTCGTCGACGCGCCGCCCCGGACAATCCGGGACGACGGCCGGTGAAAAGACCGTCGCCCCTCTGTCCGGTTACCTGAGAGTGTAAGCACCGACAGTATCGCATCGGACGCCCTCCCCTTCGGTGGGCAACGGTTGGTGTCCGTTGCCGCTCTCCAGAGTCAATCTGGCTGATTAGCCTGCTGCTGCGGTCCCTGTACCTGAGCGATTCCGGGCGGTTGCGCCTTCGGTGTCCGGCCGGGCCGGATCTCTCCCGCAGCATGCGAAATTGATTAGCGACTATACCCTGCCAGCCGCCCCGAGCCAAGTGCCATGTCCGCGTGAAAGACCGGGATACCCCTGCGAACACACGCACAGGCTCTTGTTCCACAGATAGTTTTTTGTCGTGAGACGCGCTAGTCGTCAGCGTCCCGGGCACTGTCGCGAAAACCGATAGCGCGCCCCTCGTGCTCTTCCAGGGGTGTGCCGGGGATAGCATCCCTGGCGACGGCAGCGTAGTGCAGGCGCAGGCCAGCGAAATTGCGCAGTTGCAGCTGAACGCGGCCGTTGACGCTGGCGTCAGGAAACAGACCATCCTCATCAATCACGCCGGCACTGGTTCCGGTAAGCAGTTCCAGCGCCTGATCGGCATGCGCCACGGCATAGACCTTGAACTTGCCGGCCTGAACCGCCTCCACCACCGGCATGCGCAGCATCAGGTGCTGCATGTTGGTGTCGGGGATAATGACGCCCTGCTCACCGTTCAGGCCGCGTTCCTTGCAGATGTTGAAAAAGCCCTCGATCTTCTCGTTCACGCCCCCGACCGGCTGCACCCGGCCGCGTTGATTCACAGAACCGGTGACCGCCAGCGATTGCCGGATCGGCATGCCGGAAAGCGACGACAGCAATGCGCACAGCTCCGCCAGCGAAGCTGAATCGCCCTCGACCTCTCCGTATGACTGCTCAAAGGTCAGGCTGGCGCTCAGCGACAGTGGATAATCGGGCGCATAGCGGGAGCCAAGATAACTGGAAAGGATAAATACGCCCTTGGAGTGGATCGGCCCGGCCAGGTCGACCTCTCGCTCGATATCCACCAGCTCCCCCTCGCCGAGCCGGGTGGTGGCGGTGATGCGGGTCGGCACCCCGAAACCTTCTTCACCCAGATCGATGACCGACACGCCGTTGATCTGGCCGACTGCCGTACCGCTGGTGTCGATCATCAGGGTGCCACGCAGAATCGCTTCGTGCATGCGGTCGCGCACCCGGTCCACGCGCTCGATCTTGTAATCCACGGCGCGCCGCACATCGTCCTGCCGCACTACCCGCAGTCCAGCCTCTCCGGCCCAGTAGCTGGATTCGCGCAACAGATCGGCGATGCTGCGCATGTGGGTGCTGAGCTTGTCCTGATCGCCGACCATGCGCATGCTCTGTTCGATCACGGCGGCGACCGCACTGCGATCGAACGGCAGCAGATTGTTCTTGCGCGCCAGCGTCGCGACCAGCCGTGCATACAGCTGATCACTGTCAGCACTGCGGTCGACGCTGTCCTCGAAATCGGCAGACACTTTAAACAGTTCCAGAAAATCCGGATCGTAGGCGCACAGCAGGTAATACAGCAGGCGTTCGCCCAGCAGCACGACTTTGACATGCAGAGGGATGGACTGCGGTTCCAGCGATACGGTGCTGACCAGACTCAGCATCTGCCCGAGCGATTCGATGCGGACTTCCCCGGCGTACAGCGCCCGCTTCAGACCGTCCCAGGCATACGGCTGGGTCAGCAGTTTCCGCACATCGAGAATCAGGTAACCGCCATTGCCGGTGTGCAGGGCTCCAGGCCTGATCAGCGTGAAGTCAGTGCTCATCGCACCCAGTTGCGCGGTGTGCTCGATGCGCCCGATCAACGCTGCATAAGTCGGATTATCCGCATAGATCACCGGCGCACCTTTGGTGCCCGCATTGTCGACCAGCAGATTGACCTTGTAGCGGCGCAGCGCGGCGTCCGGGGAAGTGCCCAGCACATTCTGCAGCGCATCCTGCTTGTCGAGAAATGCATCGGTATTTTCGATGACATCGGCTTTGACTTCATCCAGGTACTCGATCACCTCGGGCAGCGATTCATATTTCTCGCGCAGACTGTCGATCAGGTGCCCTACGGCATTCATCGTCACTTCGTCGGTAACTGCCCGAATGCGGTCGCGGCGCTCGCGGCTCCACTGCGGAATCCGCTTCTGGATAATTTCCTGCAGCATCGCTTCCAGCTTCTCCAGCGCGGCATCGATACGCTGCTGCTCATCCTTTGGCAGCTTCTGGAAATCCGCGGCATCCAGCACCTTGTCGTCTTTCAGCGGTGCAAAAGTAAACCCGCCCGGCGTCTTGAACACCCTGATGCGATGACGTCGCGCTTCGTCATTCAGACTGCGAAACGCCTCTTCCTGGCGGGTCTGGAAATCGCTTTCGATCTGCTGGATGCGCGCCTTGAAATCGTCGCTCTCGAAGGCCGCCGGAAGCACGGTGCGCAGCTCGTCCACCAGATGCTGCATGTCGCGGCGCAACTCTGCCCCGCGACCCGGTGGCAACTGCAGGGTGCGCGGTTTTCCGGCGTCATCGAAATTGTTCACGTATACCCAGTCACTGGGCGTGTCCTGTTGCGCCGCCTGCTCCTGCAGGAATCGCCGCACCGATGTGAACTTGCCGGCGCCGGCCGGACCGAGCACGAACAGGTTATAGCCGGCATTGGGCATGCCAACACCGAAATGCAGCGCTTTCAGAGCCCGCTCCTGACCGATGAGCTCGGCCATCTCGGGCAGCTCCTCGGTAGTTTCGAAACTGAAACTGTCAGGGTCGCAGGTGCGGTGCAACTGTTCCGGAGTCAATGTCTGAATGTCAGTCATAAAGCGGGTTTCCCTGCGTCTGGATGAAACACTTCCTCCTACTGGCAAAGTATAGGCCTTTGACATATACCTGTTCTCATGAGCCATTCATCGATGCGCGAAACACCCGCCAGTGGAGTGCGCTGGGAACACTTTGCGCATGAAGCCGACATCGGCGTGCGCGGCTACGGCACTACGCAGGCGCAGGCCTTCGAGCAGGCGGCATACGCCATGACGGCGGTGATTACCGAGGCGGAACGGGTGCTGCCGCAGGTGCGGGTGAATCTGCGCTGCAGCGCACCCGATCCCGGATTGCTGCTGTTCGACTGGCTAAACAGCCTGATCTACAACATGAGCACGCGGAACCTGCTGTTCAGCGAATTCAGCGTGCGGATCGACGGTGACATGCTGCGCGGCAGCGCCCGTGGAGAAACCGTCGATATTGCGCGCCACCAGCCACGCGTGGAAATCAAGGGCGCCACCTTCACGGAACTGGACGTCAACTGCGACAGCAGCGGGCAATGGCTCGCGCAGTGCGTGCTGGACGTGTGATGCGCGAGCCGACGCCATGGATATGAATCTGTTGACCCGGCGCTCCGGGTACGAATGGCAGATCGAAGCGCATGCGAACATGCGCGTTCCCGGCATCATCTATGCCAGCGAGCAACTGGTGCGCGACATGGATCACAAGGTGTATGAGCAGGTGGTGAATGTTGCCACTTTGCCCGGCATCGTAAGCGCCTCCTACGCGATGCCCGATGCACACTGGGGCTATGGCTTCCCCATCGGCGGCGTGGCGGCATTCGATGCGCGGGCCGGCGGCGTGGTCTCCGCCGGGGGAGTGGGCTTCGATATTTCCTGCGGCGTGCGTACCCTGGTGAGCGGCCTGCGCCGCGAAGACATCGAGGCGCATCAGCAACGCCTGGCGGATGTCCTGTTCCTGGCGATTCCCGCCGGCGTCGGCAGCACCGGCGGCCTGCGCCTCAAGGCCAGAGACATGGATGCGATGTTGCGCGGCGGCGCCCGCTGGGCGGTGAATCAGGGATACGGCTTCACGCGCGACCTGGAGCGCATCGAAGAGCAGGGCTGCATGGCCGGCGCCGATCCGGACACAGTGTCGGAGCGTGCCAGGACTCGCCAGCGCGACGAGATGGGCACCCTCGGGTCCGGCAATCATTACCTCGAAGTACAGGAGGTCGCTGACATTCATGCACCGGATATCGCCGCGCAGTTCGGACTGGTGCAGGGAGGGATAGTGATCAGCATTCACTGTGGCTCACGCGGCCTGGGACACCAGATCGGCACTGACTACCTGCGCAGCATGGCACTGGCGGCCGGTGAGTACGGCATCACGCTGCCGGACCGCGAACTGGCCTGCGCACCGCTGCAATCGCCGCTTGGTGAAGCCTATCTGGGCGCCATGCGCGCCGGGATCAATTGTGCACTCGCCAACCGGCAGATCCTGACCCACCTCACCCGCCATGCCTTCGCGCAGATATTTCCCGGCACGGAGCTGGAACTCCTGTACGACGTCTCGCACAACACCTGCAAGGAAGAGAGCCACCGCATTGATGGCGAGCCGCGGCACCTGTTCGTGCACCGCAAGGGCGCCACGCGCGCTTTTGGACCCGGCCACCCGGACCTGCCGCAGCACTTTCAGGATACCGGCCAGCCGGTCCTGATCGGTGGCTCGATGGGCACCGAGTCCTGGGTGCTGAGCGGCTGCCCGGGCAGCGAGTCGCTGTCATTTTCATCTGCTTGTCACGGTGCCGGGCGCGCCATGAGCCGCCACCAGGCGACCCGGCAGTGGCGCGGCCGCCAACTGATCGATGAACTCGCCGCGCGCGGCATCCTGATCCGCAGCCAGTCATCGCGTGGCGTGGCCGAAGAAGCACCCGGTGCCTACAAGGACGTCACCGCGGTAGTCGAGGCCGTGGAACTGGCGGGTTTGGCGCGCAAGGTGGCGCGGCTGAAACCGATGATCTGCGTGAAAGGCTGAACAGGGTTCGGAAATAAAAAAGCCCCCGGCCGCAGGACCGGGGGCTTTTTTTGCTTCCTCCACCAGGGCGGAGGTCGCTGTCGGTCTAGCGCGTGACCGTTACCGGCTTGACGCTGTCATCCACCGAAGACTCATCGATGTAACCGATCGCGGAAGGATCGGATGCGACCTCCCGTTTCATAGCCGCATCGCCTGCCACTTCGGTGGGAGGATTACCCTTGCCGGAGAACATCAGCTTCGACCAGTGACTCTTGACCCGCGCATCGCTCATACCCGTGTATTCCTGGTAAAAGCTGTTGCGCGCTTCGCTGCCGCTTTCCTGGTTGACCGGATTGACGCGACCGCCATCCGGGAAGGAGCGTGCCTTGCCCAGATAGATACGGCCCAGATCCTTGGCCGAGATGGTTGTCATTGGATTGCCAGGATGAACGACCACCACCTGATCGGCATTAGCCAGACTCGCACCTGCCAGAAGTACCGCCGCCAGCGAGAGTCGAAATAAATTTCTGATTACAATATTCATTCGATTCTCTCCTAAAATACCACGTCGACGGCGATGCTGTAGATCATCACCTCATCCGGATCGGTCTTGACGTTACCGGTGGGGGAAACCTCATAGCCGGTGAACAGACCACGCCCGTTTTCGGTGTTCATCTGCTGCGCTTCGAATTTCAGCGCTGCACCGGAACCCAGTTCATAACGCATGCCGAGCGTGATGGAGTCCTGCTCCAGAGGCTCACCACAGGGCACTGGATTGCCGCCCAGGGTCCCGCAGGGATCATCAGGATTGTCGTTGTCTTCCAGCTTGGCGTAAGTGATGTGCGGCAGGAATTTGCCCATGCGATAACCGAGTGTCGCATACCAGCCCTTCTGATTCGGGAAACCCAGGTTGGCGAGCCCGTCGATTTCACGTTCGAAATACTCGGTATAACCGACCACGTTTTGCCAGTCGAGAGTCGCACCGACACTCCAGAACTTGGCCTCGTCAGCATCGATGACGCCGATGTCCTTGGCTTTCACATCGGTTTGCAAAGCACCTGCACGAATCGACACGGCACTCCAGGTCAGACTGGTGTTGATACCTACCAGGTTCTCGGCCTCGAAATTCACGAAATCGATTTCGCCCGGCGCCGCCAGTCCGAAAGCATCGCCTGCGGCCTGATTGACCTCCTGCGCGAACTGCGGCACCAGGGTCTGCTGCCCGCGGCTGGTACCGATGTATGGCTGGACCAGCAGGTCAGCGTTGCCGACCTGCGCGCGCAGCAGCAGATCGACACCGGAAATCGTAGTCAGCGGATTACTGTAGTAAACCTCCTGAGGCGGACGAATCCAGGGATAGGCATAACCGACCTCGAAGTAGTCGGAGATCAGGTAGGTCGGGAATTTCAGCTTGCCGCCGCGGATGGTCACCGCGTCACTGGCCATGTAGCTGACGAACCCCCAGTCGAACACCGCGTCATAATCCTGATCGCGTGCGCGTCCGAGCAACTGCGCCGTCACGCCGATTTTCGGGTTGATATCCGCCGAGATCTGCAGGCCGACCCGGCTGTCCTGTTCGAAACCGACATCGTCAGTGATGTTGCCATTGAAATACGGTACTTCCGTATCGCTGACGGTCGCGCCGACGGTGAGGAAGCCGTTGAAATTGATATTCTCAACCGCCGCCTGCGCGGGTCCGGCGACGCATATCGCAGCAGCCAGTGCGCTAACAGATAACCTTAGGTTCATAGAAAAAATCCTCGTTTCCAATTCTTGTTGCTCGTGGGGATAAAACCACAGCCCTTTTACCAGTTTTCTTCACAAGGTCAAGTTTTTACTAGAAAAATTTTTCACGTTGCGAAAAAGCCACGCTGTGGCGCCATAAAAGCGACACCGTTTGTGGAAGAAGCACAATCTGTGCCGCTCGAGGATACGGAAAGATACGCCAGTCCGGCGTTTTCGAAGGAGGGAACGGCGGTGCAGCGATCCGATCAGTCAGAAAGACGGGCGAAAGCCTGCGCAAGGGCCGCGGTCAGTCGTTGACCCGCCTGCTGAACATTGTCACCGAAAGCCACCACACCATCTTCATGGCCACCCATGCAAAACACCCCGCCCGACTGCGCGGACGGATAGATCCGTTGCACCTCCTGCGCCATCTCCGGGGTTCCGTAGGCGACGCTGGAATTCGTGGTGGGGAGCAGAAGTTCGGCGCTCAGGCGCCAGATTTCCGGAGAATGCACGTGCAGGACCGCCTGGATGCCCGCATCCAGTTGATACAGGATGCCGTGAGTGAGGCATTCAGATGAAGGTTTCACCGGCCCGCGCGCCGTCACGCGGTTATGCTGCGGGTCGCAGGCCAGTACGCAGGCGTAGTGTTGCGGTTGCAGATGCGGCAATCCGCCGGTCTGGGTGCCGCTGATGACAAAACCGGC
>JAGXGS010000079.1 GCA_024636585.1 Thiogranum sp.
AGACTAGCTTTGTATAACAATTATCGCGAACTGGAGACGCTCATGACTCTGAACGACGGTTCCTTTAGAAGCGCTGCATTTTTCCTGTTGTTCGCAGGGCCTGAGTCATGAGCGAAATCATGCAGTTTGGTATGGTCGTGATCGGCGATGAAATACTCTGTGGCAAGCGCACCGACAAGCACTTGCCCCATGTCATCGAGGTGCTGCAGGCGCGCGGTATGCAGGTCGTCTGGGCGAGAGTGGTGGGTGATCACCGGCGGCGCCTGGTGCATGAGTTACAGCTGAGCCAGCTGAATGCAGGGCCGGTATCCGATGCGTTGAGCGCCCGTGGTCTGGAATTTACGGCCCTGCAGTAAGCAGAAGGGGTAGGTGCGATCAGGCAAATGGTTTGACTCTACTTGCCGGTTTTGAGTAGTTGACTCATTGACCTGAGTCCCGCGCTGATAGATTCGCCCAGGCAAATAGCGCCGCTGGCTTCAATTGTTTGCTGATGTTTGGCCGCGGTTCTACCACCAGTGAATACAGGAACTTTGCATTTTTTAACCAGTTCGGGCAGTTCGCTTTCAAACAGGCCGCGCGAAGGACGGGATGAACCTGACAGGACGATGCCGTCACAGGGCCGCTGCTCGAGGACATGGGGTATCTGCTCCAGTGGAGTATTGGCCCCCAGTATCAGCACGCGATAGCCAAAGTTGACGGTCGCTAATGCAAACAGCAGCAAACCGATTTCATGGTACTCACCCGGCAGGCAGGCGAGGATTAACAGCGGCCCGCGACTGCGCTGGTTCAGGTGGTGTATTCGGGCTCCCAGTTTGTTGCGCAAATAGACGGAAAAGAAGTGTTCTTCGGCAATACCTGTCTCGCGTTCCTTCCAGCGTTCACCGATGATCCTGAGTAACGGAGAAACCAGGCGTTGATTGACGACGTCGACGGGGTACAGGGACAGTGCATCGTTATAGGTGCTGTCCAGCGCGTGCTCGTCAAACATTTCGACCGCATGGAGCATTTTTTGCTGATAGGTTTTCCAGGCATCTGCAGTCCCGGCAACTGATGTTGCTCTTTGCTCGCCAGGCGTTTGTTCGAGCAGGGGCTTGACCTGACTGATGGAAATGCCCTGCTCGAGCAATTCGAGCACCTGCCTGATGAGTTCAACATCTGCTTCTGTATAGAGACGGTGTCCTTTGGGTGTTCGCTGTGGTGTGATCAGATTGTAGCGTCGTTCCCAGGCGCGCAGTGTGACGGGGTTAATCCCGGTCAGATTTGCCACCGTGCGTATCGGTAACATACTGCCGGGGGCAATGGGTTTTTCAGTCTGTCGGGATTGCGGCATGTCATTTCTCGCTGCTTGTACAAGTATTGTACTACAGCTGCGATGCATGAATTCGACCTCGTCCATGTGTTTCCTGAGACTCCACTGGACTCCTGTTTCATATTTGTTTTCGGTGGCAATGGCGATCGACTGTTCGGTGATCGCTGCGTTAGGTTTGCCCTGGGAAAAGCGTAAGGATGGTGCGCGCGTTGATGTGCAGAGATTCGAACGCCCCCTTTTGATGCATGCCGCGGAACAACCCATCGCCACCGGGGTATGGTATAAACGGCGCCATGTTTATGATTGAGGAACTGCCGGGGAACGGGTGCAGACGGCATGGGCGGATCGGAAAATCTTTTCGGCATTTTGAGCCTGGCACTTGCGCTGGGTCTGGTTCATGCGCTGGACGCCGACCACATTGTTGCAGTCAGTGCGCTGGCCAGCGGCACGCATCGGTCATCCCGTCACCCGTGGCGGTATTGCATGCGCTGGGCGATGGGCCACGGAGCTACTTTGGTGTTGTTCGGGCTGTTCGCCCTGCTGATCGGCAAAACGATTCCGGATTCTTTCGGTCGCCTGGCCGAAATCGCAGTCGGTGTTGTCCTGGTCGCCATAGGGATAGCGGTTCTCTACCGGCTGCGGAAACAGCGCCTGTCTATCGGCTTCCATCGGCATGCTGATGCCCCGTCGCATGCACACTGGTGCCAGCCCGAAGCCAGACCGGGTGGCGGCAGCCAGCAGCATGCTGCCACGTTGGTGGGCGCGTTGCACGGCGTGGCCGGTTCAGCGCCGTTGCTGGCACTGATCCCGGTGGCAAGCAGCAGTTCCGCGGTTTTCGGGTTGTTCTATCTACTGTTGTTTTGTATTGGCGTATTGCTTTCCATGCTGTTGTGCGGTGGTGTGCTGGGCGTTATCTTCAAGCGTCTGCGGCGGCTCGGTGAGAGCATGTTGTACCGGGTTCGCTGCGCGATCGCTGCTGCGTCGATCGCCGCTGGCGGATACTTGATACAGAGTGTTTTGTAAATGAAGGCGGTCGTCGATACGGACAACTGGCGCGCCTCACTGAACCTGCGTTTCGCTTGCCGCGAGCGGGAAACTGTACTGGTGGATCGCCGGCATTATGGTCCCTTGCGCGTGCAGCGCCCGTTTTACCCCGAGTCACGACAGGTGTGTCACGTCTATCTGTTGCACCCGCCGGGCGGGCTGGTTAGTGGCGACCGCCTGAATATCGATCTCAGCGTCGATAGCGGTGCCTGGGGGCTGGTCACCACGCCCGGCGCCGGGAAGGTGTACCGCAGTGATGGACGCCGGGCTACGCATCAAGTGCAGCAGTTCGAGATTGCCGACGGCGGAGTGCTGGAATGGCTGCCCCAGGAAAACATCATTTTCGACGGAGCCGCAGCGGACCTGCTGACCCGGGTAAATCTGCGCGGCGCGGCACAGTTCATCGGCTGGGAGATAACCTGCCTGGGCCGGCCGGCGAGTGATGAGCGCCTGAGTCGCTGCTGTTTGCGCCAGCGATTTGAAGTGTGGCGCGACGGCGCGCCACTGTGGCTGGAGCGCAGCCGGTATACCGATAATAGCGCGGTGTTCGATGCCGCATGGGGATTGCGCGGCCACCCGGTGACTGGCAGTCTGGTCTGCACGACGCAGGATGCAACGCTGGTCAGCGCGGTTCGCGAGCAGGTGCCGGTGGATGGCACAGCCCGGTTCAGTGTGACGCGAATGAATGATGTGCTGGTATGCCGTTATCTGGGCGAGCATGCACAGCAGGCACGTGAGATGCTGAGCGCGGCCTGGGGGATATTACGCCCGGCGGTACTTGGTGCCGCCGCAGTGGCGCCACGCATCTGGAACACCTGAATCCTGCAAACTGATACAAACCGATGAAGAGGCGATCATGGAACTATTATCCCGGGAAAAAGACAAGCTGCTGGTGTTCACCGCCGCGTTACTCGCGGAACGGCGCAAGGCGCGCGGTTTGAAGCTCAATTATCCGGAAGCTGTTGCGTTCATTTCGGCGGAGATCATTGAAGGTGCGCGAGACGGCAGGAGCGTGGCGGAGTTGATGAGTTACGGTGCGACTCTGTTGCGCCGCGAGGACGTCATGGAGGGCGTGCCGGAAATGATTCCCGAGGTGCAGGTGGAAGCCACGTTTCCGGATGGCAGTAAGCTGGTCACCGTCCATAATCCAATCGTCTGAGCCGGGGGACTGCCATGATTCCAGGGGAAATCGTTACTGTCGAAGGTGATATCGAATTGAATGCAGGTCGTGAGACAGTGCGGCTCCGCATTGCCAACACGGGCGACCGGCCGATTCAGGTGGGTTCGCATTACCATTTTTATGAAACCAATCCGGCCTTGTCTTTCGATCGGGAAGCTGCGCGTGGTTTTCGGCTGAACATTGCGGCCGGTACGGCGATGCGCTTCGAGCCGGGTCAGAGCCGCGATGTGGAGCTGGTGGCCTATGCCGGCGAACGAAAGATTTACGGTTTCCGCGGCGCGGTGATGGGGGCATTGAAATGAGTCGCATCGACAGGCGCGCTTACGCAGAGATGTACGGCCCCACGGTCGGTGATCGGGTGCGGCTGGGCGATACGGAACTGTGGATCCAGGTTGAACAGGACCATACCCGCTACGGCGAAGAAGTAAAGTTTGGTGGCGGCAAGGTAATTCGCGACGGCATGGGACAGAGCCAGCGCGGCAGCAAGGACGTGGCGGATACGGTGATTACCAATGCGCTGATTCTCGATCACTGGGGAATTATCAAAGCCGACATCGGTATAAAAAACGGCCGTATCAGTGGCATCGGCAAGGCCGGTAATCCGGATGTTCAGCCGGACGTGACTATCGTTATCGGACCCGGTACCGAAGTGATCGCCGGCGAAGGCCAGATCGTGACGGCCGGCGCCGTGGATGCGCATATTCATTTTATATGCCCGCAGCAGGTGGACGATGCCCTGATGTCCGGTGTGACCACCATGCTTGGCGGCGGCACCGGGCCTGCGGCCGGCACCAACGCCACCACCTGTACACCGGGTCCATGGTATATCCATCGGATGTATCAGGCGGTGGAAGAACTGCCAATGAACTTCGGCTTCATGGGCAAGGGTAATGCGAGCCTGCCACAGGCGCTGAACGAGCAGCTCGAGGCCGGCGCCATGGGGCTCAAGTTGCACGAGGACTGGGGTACCACACCGGCGGCCATAGATAACTGCCTGTCGGTCGCTGAGCAGCACGATGTGCAGGTGGCGATTCACACCGACACGCTGAACGAATCCGGGTTTGTTGAAGATACGCTCGCGGCTTTCAAGGGACGCTGCATCCATACCTATCACACCGAAGGCGCCGGTGGCGGTCATGCGCCGGATATCATCAAGGCCTGCGGAGAGGCCAATGTGTTGCCTTCGAGCACCAATCCGACACGGCCTTACACGATCAATACGGTCGATGAACACCTGGACATGCTGATGGTGTGCCATCACCTGGATCCCAATATTGCGGAAGATGTGGCGTTTGCCGAATCCCGTATTCGCCGCGAGACCATCGCTGCCGAGGATATCCTTCATGACCTGGGCGCGTTCTCGATGATCTCATCGGATTCTCAGGCCATGGGCCGTGTCGGCGAAGTGATCTGCCGCACCTGGCAGACCGCGCACAAGATGAAAGTGCAGCGCGGCTCGCTGGCGGGAGATCCAGCGGAACACGATAACTTTCGCGCCAAACGCTATATCGCCAAATACACCATCAACCCGGCTATCACGCACGGGATTGCGCACGAAGTGGGTTCGATCGAGGTGGGGAAACTGGCTGACCTGGTGTTATGGAAGCCGGCATTTTTCGGCGCCAAGCCGTCCAT
Organism: Thiogranum sp.; assembly: GCA_024636585.1. Classification (GTDB taxonomy): domain Bacteria; phylum Pseudomonadota; class Gammaproteobacteria; order DSM-19610; family DSM-19610; genus Thiogranum. Next base: position 5,169 of record JAGXGS010000079.1, read on the forward strand.
GATCATCAAGGGCGGCATGATTGTCGCCGCACCCATGGGTGATCCCAATGCTTCGATTCCGACGCCGCAGCCGGTGCATTACCGGTATATGTTCGGTGCCCTGGGTGGCGCGCGCAGCGAAACCTGCGTCAGTTTTGTGTCCGGTGCTGCCGCCGATAGCGACATGGCGCAACAACTGGGTTTGCGCAAACGGCTGGTGGCAGTCAAGGCTTGCCGGCAAGTGCGTAAGCGGGATCTGATCCACAACAATTATCAGCCGCACATGGAAGTCGATCCACAGACCTATGAAGTACGGGCCGACGGCGAGCTGCTGATCTGTGAACCGGCAATCGAACTGCCGTTGGCACAGCGTTATTTTCTGTTTTGAGTATGCGTGAACTGACCCGCTGGGCAGAACCTGGTAGTGAGGCGGATACCTCGCTCACACTGCCTTATGAGCTGCGCCAGCGTAGCCGTTTGCGCGTAGTGCTGGACAATCGTGAAGAGGCGGGCCTGTACCTCGAGCGCGGGATAATTCTGCGCGGGGGTGATCGGCTAAGCGACGAACATGGCTTCGTGGTGGAAATCCGGGCGGCGCAGGAACGCGTGTCGACGCTGCGTTGTCCCGACCCGCGGGCACTGGCACGCGCCTGTTATCACCTGGGTAACCGGCACGTTGCGCTGCAGATCGACGCGGGCTGGGCGCGTTACCTGCACGATCACGTACTGGACGACATGGTGCGTGGTCTGGGACTGGAGGTGATCATCGAGCAGGCGGCTTTCGAGCCGGAAGCCGGCGCCTACCAGGGTGGTCACCATCACTCGCATCACCATGACTGAAGCGTCAGCCGCGATGGCGCTGCTGCGCTTGATGCAACTGGTAAGCCCTTCGTTGCCCGTAGGTGCTTACGCCTATTCGGGCGGGCTCGAATATGCTGTCGAGGCGGGCTGGGTCACCGACCAGCGTGAGGCGCTGGACTGGATCGCCGGTGTTGCGGAACATTCCCTGTGCAGCCTGGATCTGCCAGTGTTGCGACGCAGCTACCACGCCTGGCGGCGTAACGACGAAACATGCGTTCGTGAATGGGTCCGATTTCTGTCTGCGTCACGGGAATCGGCCGAACTGCTTGCAGAAGACCGGCACCTCGGCACTGCACTGGCACGCCTTCTCAAGGACCTGGATATCGACACAGCGGCGGAGTGGATCGGAGGCAGCGAGGTGAACTGGGTGGCGATGTTCAGCCTGGCAGCATGCCGCTGGGGTATCGACGAACATACTATGCAGCAGGGTTATCTGTGGGCCTGGTGCGACAATCAGGTCGCTGCCGCAATCAAGCTGGTGCCGTTGGGGCAGACTGCCGGGCAGCAGATTCTGTCGGTATGCGCCAGGGCGATACCGCGCTGGATCGAACAAAGTCAGGGAACCGAAGACGACGACATCGGACAAGTGGCACCGGCGCTGGCCATTTGCAGCGCTCTGCATGAGCAGCAGTACAGCCGCCTGTTCCGTTCATAAAACAGAAACAGTTTGGGAATTGCGTTATGAAGAAGAAACCCGCATTACGTGTTGGCATAGGTGGACCGGTCGGCTCGGGCAAGACCGCGCTGGTGGACAGGCTGTGCAAAGCGATGCGCAACCGCTATCAGATTGCGGTGGTGACCAATGACATCTACACCCAGGAAGACGCACAGTTTCTGGTGCGCAGCGAAGCGTTGGCCGCCGAACGCATCATCGGCGTAGAAACCGGCGGTTGCCCGCATACGGCAATCCGCGAGGATGCTTCCATGAATCTGACCGCGATTGCCGAACTGCAGCAGCGTTTCAGCGATCTCGATATAGTCATTGTCGAAAGCGGCGGTGATAACCTCAGTGCCACCTTCAGTCCCGAACTGTCGGATCTGACTCTTTATGTAATCGATGTGTCAGCCGGCGACAAGATTCCGCGCAAAGGTGGTCCGGGTGTTACACGTTCGGATTTACTGGTGATCAATAAAATCGATCTTGCGCCCTATGTGGGGGCGTCACTGGAAATCATGGAACGCGATGCGCGAAAAATGCGCGCCGACCGGCCCTTTGTTTTCACTAATCTCAAGACCGGGCAGGGTGTGGATTCGGTGATTGAGTTTATTGAACATCAAGGATTGCTGGCTGCGACATCACAAACCACCGCATAGCCGGAATTTGCAGCGGTATCCTGCACCAACAGCAAGCATTAAATGTTTAAAGACTAATCAGTGCGCACTCTAATTGTGCCTTGGTCCCTGTGTCTTTAATTCGCCAACAGCGATAAACGCTACTGTTAACAGTTTGTTACGGCCTGTTTTCCCCTCTGGTACAAAACTTGCTCCTCGTAGTGCGTAAGAAAATATCGGCGATACATGTCGAGTAAAAACAATCTCACGGGGAGACTTTCAATGAGCTTTACACTACGCCCAGTAGCTCTGGGAATGGCACTTGCGTCTGTATCAGCTACCTTTGTCGCGCCCAGTGCGTACGCCGGTGGAACTATCGCGATTGATGACAACAAATGGGTCAGTGTCGGTGCAGGTCTGCGTACCAGCTTCAATTCGGTCGAAAACGGGGCGCCGAACGGCGATGACCGTTCCAAAAACTTTCAGCTGGATAGCGTGCGCCTGTACGTCAATGGCCAGATTCACCAAAACATCGGCTTCACGTTCAATACCGAACGGCAGGATGACGGTAGCGGCGACGATGACATTCGCGTGCTTGACGCACTCGGCCAGTTCAAGTTCTCCGAGATGATTAATCTGTGGGTTGGTCGCATGCTCCCGCCCAGTGACCGCTCGAATCTCGACGGCCCGTATTACCTGAATGCCTGGAACTTTCCTGCCGCTCAGGCTTACCCGGCAATCTTCGCCGGCCGCGATGACGGTGCCGCTATCTGGGGTCAGACCAATGGCGGTCAATTTACCTATCAGCTGGGAACTTTCGAGGGTACTGAAGGCGCTCCCAACCAGGAAGAGAACCTGCTGTACACAGCACGCCTGAATTACAACTTCCTGGATCCGGAGCCGGGCTATTACACCAGCAGCACCTATTACGGTGCCAAAGAGATTCTGGCCATCGGCTTTGCGTACCAGACCCAGGAGGGCGGCACCGGCACGCTGGCCGATCCGGGTGACTTTACTGGCTGGAACGTCGACGGTCTGCTGGAAACCAAAGTCGGTGACGGCGTCGTAAACATGGAATTTGCCTATTACGACTATGATCACGACGACAAAACACCGGCATTTGGTTATCAGGGAGACGGCTACTTCATTCTTGGCAGCTATTTGTTCCCCAACAAGATCGGTATCGGTCAATTGCAGCCCATGGTTCGTTACCAGAATGTCGATCAGGACAACGGTGTTGAATCTGATATCACCGAGCTCGGGGTGAACTACGTCATCGATGGCCATAATGCGCGCGTCTCGTTTGTGTACGGGGATGTAGAACAGGACCTGCCCGGTGGTGGTGATGCGAGTGCGGACTTCTTCCAGATTGGCCTGCAGCTGCAGATCTGATCGCAGACCACCCGATTTCAGTATTTAGAGGAGCTTAAAAAATGAAAATGAAATTATCTGAGAACAAACTCTTACACCGCATGATGGGAGCGGCAGCTGGTGTCGCGCTGGGTCTGATGACCCAGGCTGTGCAGGCGGCCGATACCATCAAGGTCGGTGTGTTGCATTCGTTGTCCGGTACCATGGCCATTAGTGAAACCACCCTGAAAGACACGGTACTGATGCTGGTCGACCAGCAGAATGCGAAGGGTGGTCTGTTGGGTAAAAAACTGGAAGCCGTCGTTGTCGATCCGGCCTCTAACTGGCCGCTGTTTGCTGAAAAGGCCCGGGAGTTGCTGGAGAAGGAAAAGGTGGACGTGGTCTTCGGTTGCTGGACTTCCGTATCGCGCAAATCGGTTCTGCCGGTGTTTGAAGAACTCAACGGTCTGTTGTTTTACCCGGTTCAGTATGAAGGTGAAGAATCGTCCAAAAATGTTTTCTACACCGGTGCTGCGCCGAACCAGCAGGCGATTCCCGCGGTCGACTACCTGATGAACGATCTGGGTGTGAAGCGCTGGGTACTGGCCGGTACTGATTATGTCTACCCGCGTACCACTAACAAGATCCTCGAAGCCTATTTGAAATCCAAAGGCGTAGCCGAAAAAGATATCATGATTAACTACACGCCGTTCGGTCATTCCGACTGGCAGAATATCGTTTCGGATATAAATAAGTTTGGTTCCGCCGGCAAGAAGACCGCCGTGGTCTCGACCATAAACGGTGATGCCAATGTGCCGTTTTACAAGGAACTGGGTAACCAGGAAATTTCCGCCGAAGACATCCCGGTGGTGGCTTTCTCGGTCGGTGAAGAAGAATTGTCCGGTATCGACACTGCGCCACTGGTCGGCCACCTCGCTGCGTGGAATTACTTCATGAGTGTGGACGATCCTGCAAATGATGCGTTTATCGAAGGCTGGCACAAGTTCATAAAAGATGAAAATCGAGTCACCAATGATCCTATGGAAGCTCATGTCATCGGCTTCGATATGTGGGTGAAGGCCGTAGGCAAGGCCGGTACTACAGATGTCGATGCGGTTGAACAAGCCATGATAGGCATGACTGCTCCCAATATGACGGGTGGCATGGCGGTGATGAACAAGAATCACCACCTGTCCAAGCCGGTTCTGATCGGAGAGATCCAGGAGGACGGTCAGTTCGAAGTGGTGTGGGAGACCGATGGCCTGGTAGCGGGTGATGCCTGGTCTGACTTCCTGCCAGCCAGTAAAGATGTTATTGCCGACTGGACAGCGCCGATCAAGTGCGGCAATTACAATACCAAAACCAAAAGCTGTTCGGGTCAGAACTACGAGTAAGCGGAACAAGCGGGGCGTTGTGTGACACGGCGCCCCGTCGTTCTACTCATCAATAAAAAATATTCTGCGATTATTAATCGGTCGCAGCTCTCATCGAGATACTCATGTTCCTTCCTCGTTTAGTTAAACGATCTTTCGGCCAGTCATGGTGCTTGCAGGGAGTGCGCTGGTTGCTGGCATTACTGTTATTCGGGGTGACGGCAGTCGCATTTGCAGCGGATTTCGATGCGGCCGTTCAGTCCCTGAACGGTGAGAACTTTACGGTGAAAGAAGCCTCGATAGGCGATGTGGTCGACACCGGGCATGAACGCAGCTCGACGGTGCTGGAATCCATGCTGAATGGCCTGCTGTACTACCGCAAGAGCGACGGGCGGATGGTGATCGTGGCGCCGGTGGAGCAGGGTTACCAGGTGCAGGATGCCGCCAGCGGTGAAGATCTGGGCGTGCTGGGTAAGCGCAAGGTCAGAAAGATAGCGATCAATAACGCATTGCGTACCAGTCTGCGTAATGCACTGGCGCGTTTGAGTCTTTCCAGTACGGAGCGGGATGTTCGTTACGCCGCTGTCCAGGAAATGCTGGGCACCATGAATAAGGATTCGCGTGCGCTCCTGGAAGACCGGCTCGCCATGGAAACGGATGAACGGGTGCGAGATCTGCTCGGTACGGCGTTGGCACTCTATAAACTCGACAGTCAAGATCGCGATGTACGCCTGCAGGCGGTGCAGGATCTGGACGGCAGTATTATTCCGCAAGTGCGTAATCGTCTCGTTGGCCTGCTGGCATCGGAAAATGACGCGGAGATCAACAGGGTGCTAAAACAGGTGCTCGGCAGTATTGATGCCAGATTGCAGCTATACAGTTTGGCGGAGACTGCATTTTTTGGACTCAGTCTCGGATCGGTGCTGCTGTTGGCAGCGATCGGGCTTGCGATCACCTTCGGCGTGATGGGCGTGATCAACATGGCGCATGGCGAGTTGATCATGTTAGGGGCCTATACAACCTATCTTGTGCAGTCGGCCCTGCCCGGGCACGTCGAACTATCCCTGCTGGTGGCGGTGCCGGCAGCGTTTATGGTGTCGGGCGCTTTTGGTATAGCCATCGAGCGTGGTGTCATCCGCTTCCTTTATGGGCGACCTCTGGAAACGCTGCTGGCCACCTTCGGTATCAGCCTGATACTGCAGCAACTCGTTCGTAGCACTATTTCGGCACAAAATGTCACGGTTTCCAACCCGAACTGGATGAGTGGTTCGCTGCATATCAATGAGGCGTTTTCCCTGACCTATAACCGTATCTATATTTTGATCTTTTCCCTGGTGGTGTTCTTCGCCTTGCTGGCCATCCTGAAAAAAACTTCACTGGGCCTGCAGGTGCGAGCAGTTTCACAAAACCGTCCGATGGCAAAGGCAATGGGTATACGCAGCGAGTGGGTGGATGCCATGACTTTCGGTCTCGGTTCCGGTATAGCAGGGATCGCCGGTGTGGCGCTCAGCCAGTTGACCAACGTCGGGCCGAACATGGGGCAATCTTATATTATCGATTCCTTCATGGTGGTGGTATTCGGTGGTGTGGGTAATTTGTGGGGCACTATGGTGGGCGCAATGTCGCTGGGTGTTGCCAACAAGATTCTCGAACCCTGGTCGGGTGCGGTTCTGGCCAAGATCCTGGTGCTGGTGTTCATTATCCTGTTTATTCAAAAACGTCCCCGCGGCCTGTTTCCGCAGCAGGGGCGGGCGGCGGAACACTGATCATGTTGCTGGCGAAACTGTATCAACAGGACCGGGGTGGCAGCTTTCTGTTAATGGCGCTGCTGCTCGCAGCGGTGCTTGTGCCGGTGTTGAATCTCTGGGTTCCTGAATCGTCCCCTCTGCACCTGTCAACGTATACCGTTACGCTGCTGGGAAAGTATCTTTGTTATGCACTGTTGGCCATGGCGCTGGACCTGGTATGGGGGTATTGCGGCATTCTCAGTCTCGGCCACGGTGCATTCTTCGCGCTGGGCGGATACGCCATGGGAATGTACCTCATGCGCGCCATCGGCGACCGCGGCGTGTACGGTAATCCGGAGCTTCCGGACTTCATGGTATTCCTGAGCTGGCAGGAGGTGCCATGGTACTGGAACGGCTTCGACATGTTCTGGTTCGCCCTGTTGATGGTCGTGCTGGCGCCGGGAATTCTGGCGTTCGTGTTTGGCTGGTTCGCCTTTCGAGCGCGGGTGACGGGTGTCTACCTGTCGATCATGACCCAGGCGCTGACCTTTGCGCTGATGCTGGCCTTTTTCCGCAACGAAATGGGTTTTGGCGGTAACAACGGTTTGACCGATTTCAAGGATATCCTGGGTTTTGACCTGCAGGCCGACAGTACGCGCATCGGACTGTTCCTGGTCTCGGTGCTGGTGCTGGCGCTGGCTTACCTGGCCTGCCGCTACATCATAAACTCGAAGCTCGGACGAGTCGTGGTCGCGATTCGCGATGCCGAGGATCGCGCCCGCTTTGTCGGTTACAAGGTAGAAAGCTTCAAGCTCTGGTTGTTTGTGTTTTCTGCGGTACTGGCCGGTATAGCCGGCGCTCTGTATGTACCACAGGTTGGTATTATCAATCCCGGCGAGTTTGCTCCCCTGAACTCCATTGAAATGGTTATCTGGGTAGCGGTCGGCGGACGTGGTACGTTGTACGGTGCTGCGGCCGGTGCACTGCTGGTAAATTATGGCAAGACTTATTTTACCGCCGCTTTCCCGGAAATCTGGCTGTTTGCGCTCGGCGCACTGTTCGTGCTGGTGACGGTTTTTCTGCCCAGGGGCATCATAGGACTGATGCGCCGCGGCAAGGATCGGCAGTCATGAAGGTACTGGATCGTACTCGCGAGGTGATGCGCCGAGACCGGGTGTTCGATTTCATGATGCCCAAAGTCGTGTTCAGTCCCGACCTGGATACCCGCCATGGCCCGATCCTGTATCTGGAAGGCGTGACTGTCAGTTTCGATGGCTTCAAGGCGCTTAACGACCTTACTCTCTATATTAATAATGGTGAACTGCGCTGCGTCATCGGTGCCAATGGCGCCGGCAAAACCACTATGATGGATGTGATTACCGGCAAGACCAGGCCGGATGCAGGCTCGGTGTACTTCGGGCAGAAGATCGACCTGTTGCGCATGTCCGAAACGGATATTGCGCAGGGCGGTATCGGGCGAAAATTCCAGAAACCCACGGTGTTCGAGTTCCACACTGTGTACGAAAACCTGGAGCTTTCCATGGCGGCGAATAAACAGGTCTGGCATACACTTTTCGCCCGTCTCAACGGCGAACAAAGGGATCGTATCGACAGGATTCTCGAACTGGTCGGACTGGTGGAGGAGCGCCACCGTCTGGCTGGTGTACTTTCGCATGGTCAGAAGCAATGGCTGGAAATCGGCATGCTGCTGATGCAGAACCCGCGAGTGCTGCTGGTCGACGAACCGGTGGCCGGAATGACAGTACAGGAAACGGAACGCACGGCAGAGCTGCTGACTTCACTGGCCGGTGAACATTCGGTGGTGGTTGTCGAACACGATATGGAATTCGTACGCTCCATTGCCCGCACAGTCACCGTGTTGCACGAAGGCAGCGTGCTGGCTGAGGGTTCGATGGACGAAGTGCAGAACGATCCGCGCGTCATCGAGGTGTACCTGGGTGAGTAGCATGTTGCGCATTGAAGGCCTCAACCAGTTTTACGGCGAAAGCCATATTCTCTGGGATCTTGATCTTGAAGTCGCAGAGGGTTCCTGTACCTGTCTGATGGGGCGCAATGGTGTCGGAAAAACAACCCTGTTGAAGTGCATCATGGGGCTTTTGCCGGCACGATCCGGTCGCATCATATTTGATGGCAAGGACATCGCCGGTATAGCGGCCGAACAGCGAGCACGGATCGGCATTGGCTACGTGCCGCAGGGTCGAGAGATATTTTCCCACCTGACCGTGGAAGAAAACCTGCGTATCGGACTGCTGGCGCGAAGCGATGGCCTGAAGGAGATTCCGGAAAGGATATTTCGTCTGTTTCCGGTACTGAAGGATATGCTGCAGCGCCGTGGCGGTGATCTTTCCGGCGGTCAGCAACAACAGCTGGCGATCGGCAGAGCGCTGGCCATCGATCCGAAGCTGCTGATTCTGGATGAGCCAAACGAAGGTATTCAGCCGAATATCGTCCAGCAGATCGGCGATATCATTTTGCAGCTCAACCGCGAAGAGAATCTGACGGTGTTGCTGGTCGAGCAAAAGCTGGGTTTCGCGCGGCGGACCGGTCAGCGTTTCTACCTGATGGAGAAGGGGCGCACCGTCGCTAAAGGCGGCATGGACGAATTAAATGAGGAGTTGATTCACCGGCATCTGGCAGTCTGACCTGCTGCATTTCAGGTTCCGCGACTGCTACCTCGCTGCATCGCAGCACACGTGAACCCGGCAATCCTGCCTGAGAATTATAGTTCCGGAATCAGATGCTACAATGCAGTTGAATCTCCAAATGCCTGCGAGCCTGAGTCGCAACAGGAAGTCAGGCGGCTGCCGTGCAGGGGCTGCATAACTTGAGGTTCCTTGCGCTGGTATTCCTTACATGCTTTTGCGGTGCAACGCTGATGGCCGATGAAACCCTGATAATCGACGACCGCAGCAGCGGTGAACTCGAGTCCGCGTCCGGCAACAGCTGGCGTCTCATCACCGACGTTGTAATGGGTGGGCGGTCCAGTGGCGAACTGACGCTGGCAACCATCGATAACAAAGCCTGCCTGCGTCTGCAAGGCGATGTCAGTCTGGCCAACAGAGGTGGGTTTATCCAGGCGGCACTGGATATCGGCGATACCGCAGCAGCCGATGCCTCTTCTTATTCGGGACTATTCCTGGAGGTGTACGGTAATGATCAGGATTACAACGTACACCTGCGCACTGATGACGTCTGGTTGCCGTGGCAGTCCTATCGCGCTTCTTTCCGGGCACCCGGCCGATGGCAGACCCTGCGATTGCCTTTCGATCAATTTACCGGCTACCGCATTGAAAAAAAACTGGATCTAAAGCACCTGGAGCGTATCGGTCTGGTTGCGATCGGGCATGCGTTTAGCGCCGACCTGTGTGTTGCGAAGATCGGGCTGTATCGCGATTAGTTACAGGAAATCTTTGTCACAGGCCCAGTTCGCTGAGGCCCGGGTGATCATCGGGGCGCCGACCCGGCGGCCAGTGATAGAGGCGCTGTGATTCGATGATAGGCAGATCGTTGATGCTGGCGATGCGCAGGCGCATCAGGCCGCTGTCATCGAACTCCCAGTTCTCGTTGCCGTAAGAGCGAAACCAGTTACCCGCATCGTCATGCCATTCATAGGCGAACCTGACGGCAATGCGGTTGTCCGTGAAGGCCCAGAGTTCCTTGATCAGCCGGTAGTCGAGTTCCCGCGCCCATTTACGCTGCAGGAATTTAACGATCTCCTCGCGTCCGCTGACAAACTCGGCGCGGTTGCGCCACTTGCTGTCCGGCGTATAGGCCTGTGAGACTTTTTGCGGATCGCGGCCGTTCCAGCCGTCTTCGGCCAGGCGCACCTTTTGCGTCGCCGTTTCGGCGGTAAAGGGTGGTACGGGCGGTCTCGTATCGGTCATGTTCATTGCCTCTTTATGTGTACACAGCAAGGTGAAAATCGTAGGCTACAGGACGCAATTTTAAACGGTTTAATCGGAAATATGGAACCAGATACTAAAAATGAAGCACAACAACGCACGGATCGAATCAGATCCTTCCAGCTGGAAATGTCCGAACTGGAAGCGGACGGGGTACTGCAGCTCAGTAACAGTCAACAGGAAGCCATTACGGCCCATCATGAGTCCCTGCTCGCAGGATTCGCTCAAAGGTTCGATATCGACCGTAGCCATCAGGCAAGACAATTATCCTGGGGAATGCGCATTGCGTCGTTCCTGGGTGCGCTGGCCCTGGCGGCCAGTGTGTTTTTCCTGTTTTATCAATTCTGGGGTCGCTTCGGGACCGGGACTCAGACAGGCATCCTGATTCTTGCACCCCTTGTTATGTTTGCCGCCACTCAGGTGGTTGCGCAACTTGATGAGAGCGGTTATTTCGTCAAACTGGTCGCTATGGTCACCTTTGCCTGCTTCGTGTTGAACATTGCCATGCTTGGCATGATATTCAATATCACCCCTTCGGATAAGGCGTTGTTCGTTTGGGCTGCCTTTGCCATGTTACTGGCTTATACGCTGGATGTGCGGCTGCTGCTGGCAGCCGGCATTGTATGTTTAATCGGATTTATATCAGCACGCACCGGCACCTGGAGTGGAATGTACTGGCTGCACTTTGGCCAGCGGCCTGAAAATTTTCTTCCGGCGGGATTGCTACTGTTTTTCTTTCCTTTGCTGGTCAACCACCGGCGTCTGACTGGCTTCGGGCCCATCTACCGTGTGTTTGGGATGTTGACTGTTTTGTTGCCGGTGCTGGTGCTTTCCAACTGGGGATACGGGAGTTATCTGAATCAGGATCCTGATTTAATCGAGGGCGTATACCAGATAGCGGGGTTTGTGCTCAGTGGGTTGGCAATCTGGTTCGGCATTCGGCGGCACTATACGGAAGTCACTAACACTGGTAATGTATTTTTTGTCATATTTCTCTACACCAAGTTCTTTGACTGGTGGTGGGAGATTATGCCGAAATATCTTTTCTTTCTGGTAATCGGTCTCACGGCGGTTTTGTTTCTGGTGATTTTCAAACGCCTGCGGGGCACCGCTAACGTCATGATGACAGGCAGTACGGCCTGATGACATGGACCGGAAAACATACCTGGTTTGCGGGATTAGGCATTATCGTTCTCACCAATGCGATCGCGCTTGCCGGGGTGGCCTATAACCGTTCCGGTGAACCCGATACAGTGATTACCCTCAGCGAACGGGAGTTGAGGCTGCCTTATTCCTGGCGGCTGGAACGCGAGAACAGCGGCTTGAGTCTGCGATTGCGGTGGCGCGTTATCGGGAGCGATGATGACCGGTACGACTATCTTTCGCACAGCTCGACGCCTGCGTGGCTGGACGAAGAGAAACTCCAGGAACTGGGATTTCCAGTTAACGATGCCGTCGCGACGGAAGCAAACCGGCGCCGCCTCAATCGTAGCTTGCCGCGGGAAGTTTACCTGGTGCTGGAATACGACGGCGCGGCTTATCAGAACATGCTTTCGCGAGCGCGGGCCTACAAGGATAAACAACAGGCTCTGGCGGACCAGAACCCGGAGGATAAAAACATAGCGGGAGAGGCGAAGGATGCCAAAGAACGCTGGGAGCGAGATCTGCATAAGGCTTCACGGCTGTTTATCGTGGATGCAGGCCTGGATCCCGGCGCGCTGCATAGCAGCTATCCGGATGTCTCACGTAATATTGTTATGCGGGGCACCATTCAGGCCCGGGTTAACAGTCGAGCTGACGATAAATGGGAGGTGCAGGGTTATATTCGTGAAATCGCAGTTAGCAACATCAATATCCCCCTGGCATTCCGAAAGACTCTCGATCCTTTTATAGAAAGGGATCAGAGTAATGACAGCGAAGATGCCCGCTACCAGGTGACTCTGGCCTATGGTAAACGCTATGAACCCTGGGTCGTAAAGGTGGAGTGAAACATAAGGGTCAGGCTTTCAGTTCAAGATTGAAAGCCTGACCCTGTAAAGGCCAAAGGGTTTATTTCACAGGAAGTAAAGGGCACTGGAAGTACACCGGCGGGCCATTCGGAAAGGAGCCGGGTGTTACGACGAGGTGTCCTAATGCTTCGTGATAATCAAGTTCTTCGTCGGACATCAGTACCGGCACCAGACCATGGGCCAGAAATCCGGCTTCTGTCCATTCCGCTGTATGGGTGAACCAGCGCCCGCCATTATATTCAGGATTTCCAGGTGCCGCTTCTGATATCGGAAGCTGTCCTTGTGGATTATTGGAGTTGGTCACAACATACAGGTTATCGAACGATTGACGATTCGAGTCATTCGGTGCAGGAAGCACAGTAGTTCCTTTGGTGCCCCAGGTAACGCCGTCGCCATAAATGGCGGGGGAGAAGTTGGGTTTTCCGGGATCGGCGATGAGCACCTGTGAACCCATTAGTGCAAACATGGCGGCACCAGCCAGTATCGGGATGTTTTTTCGCATATCTGAATCCTCTGATATTTCGGTTATAAGAATGTCTGCCCGGTTCATCGAATCCAAAGAAACCTCAGCGACCCAGGCACGAGTACGATGCTACGTTGCCGATATAACACCGTCCTCACGAAATGATCACGATTTGCTCACGGGCACCTGGCGCTGTTGCTGCCTGCCCATTGATTCCTGGTTGGGTTTGGTTTGTGATGTTTCTGTGATACCTGCCTGATAGACTGAAACATGGGTAATAGTGCTTACAATCATGGAAAAAAACATTCTGGTAATCGAGGATAACGCGGATATCGCCCGTCTGGTGATGGTGAACCTGCGCAGCAAGCAGATGCACGTCGATCATGCCTCCGATGGCGTGACTGGCCTGGATATGGCGATGACTGAGCAGCATCATCTGCTGATACTGGATCTGATGTTGCCGGGGATCAATGGCCTGGATATCTGCCGGACTCTGCGCAGGGAAAAGATCTATACCCCGGTGTTGATGCTGACGGCGAGGACTTCCGAACTGGACCGTGTGCTGGGCCTTGAGGTAGGCGCCGACGATTACCTGATCAAGCCGTTCAGCGTTCCTGAACTGGTGGCGCGCGTAAATGCGATTCTGCGCAGGAGTGATCAATATCAGTCTTCAGCGACTGCACAGTCTGGCTCTCCGCTGCGATTCGGCGAGCTGCATGTGGACCCGGACAAACGCCAGGTTTTAATCGGTGACAAGCCCATCGAACTCACTGCCAGGGAATTCGATCTGTTATGGCATTTTGCCAGTAATCCGGGGCGGGTGTTCACTCGCACCCAGCTGTTGGACAGTGTATGGGGTTACGGATATGCCGGTTATGAACATACGGTGAATTCGCATATCAACCGGCTGCGCGCAAAAATTGAAGCCGACCCGGCAAACCCGCGTTATGTAATTACCGTCTGGGGTGTCGGTTACAAGTTCTCCGGCAACGCAGACAGAGAGAGCGGCTCCTGATGTTCAGGACCCTGTACAGCCGACTGGCGCTGACGCTGTTTGTACTGCTGTGTCTGGTCGGCATCATTCTGATTCAGGTCATCGGGCATTCGAGCACTTTGTACCAACAGGAAATCGCGCAGAAACTGAATCGGGATCTGGCCGCGCATATTGTCGCAGAACAACCGTTAATCCAGAACCGCGAAATCAACCGTGCTGCATTGGACCGCCTGTTTTACCAGTTGATGGTGATCAATCCCAGTATCGAGTTGTACCTGCTGGACGAGCAGGGTGCCGTACTCGGCTATTCGGCGCCTGAAGGAAAGGTCAGGCGAGACCGGGTCGCGCTGGAACCGGTCAGGGCTTTTCTCGACGGTAATGCCAGGTTTCCCCTGAAGGGTGATGACCCACGCGATCCTGAAGGTCGGAAAGTGTTCTCTGCTGCACCCATTGTGGACCAGGACGGCCTGCAGGGTTATTTGTATATCGTGCTGGGTGGCGAACAGTACGACCACGTTGCTCAGATGCTCGGCGACAGTTATATCCTGGATTCCGCCCTGATGGTATTGCTGGTCGCTTTGGCGGCGGCCCTGATCGGTGGCATGGTGGTTTTTGCCTTGCAGACCCGTCGCCTGCGTTTGCTGGGGAGTATCATGAGCGGCTATGCCGGAGAACGCGATGATGGCGGTCAGGCTATACGCTATCCAGCCAGGACGCAGGATGAAATCGATGTCCTCGGGCGGCAGTTCAATGCCATGGCAGACATGATTACATCTCAGTTCCATGAACTCAGGCAGATGGACGGTGTGCGCCGTGAGATGGTTGCAAATATCTCGCATGATCTGCGCACCCCGTTAACAACCATGCGCGGTTATCTCGAAACGCTGCATCTCAAGCACGCGGAATTGTCTGTGGAGGAGCAGCAGCAATACCTTGAAACGGCGCTCAGTCACAGTCAGCGGCTGGGCCGGATGGTGGAAGAACTGTTTGAGCTGGCCCGGCTCGACTTCTGCGAGTCTATAGTGTTTTCAGAGCCTTTCTCGATGTCTGAGCTGGCGCAGGATGTTGCCCAGAAATTCCAGCTGCGTGCCCGGGATAAATCAATACGACTCAAGGCCAGCCTGAAGCCGCAAGCTCCGCTGGTATATGGCGATATTGCCATGATGCAGCGGGTACTGGAAAACCTGCTGGAGAACGCGTTGCGGCATACACCCTCAGGCGGCAGTATCGAAGTCAGGGTCGATGTGGAATCGGGCAATGTTGTTGTGCAGGTGGCGGATACCGGCTGTGGTATTCCCGAGGAAGATCTCCCGCGGGTTTTCGAGCGGTTCTATCAGCAGGACAAGAACCGTTCCGGCGACAGTGCAGGACTGGGCCTTGCGATTGTGAAGCGGATACTTGAACTGCATGGCAGCATCATCAACGTCAACAGCGAATCCGGAAAGGGCACGACTTTTTCGTTTCGATTGGCGGTGTCAATGTGAGACTGCCGGGATCCGAGGGGTAAGGCCGATAATTCCGTCATTGCGAGGCGCGTAGCGCCGCGGCAATCTCCGGATACTGCCATGCTGTACATAGCTGTCATTGCGCGGTCACCCAGTCCGCCAGATCCGGAATCAGCTCCGCCAGTGCAGTCTCAAAGCCGGTGTTTACCCTGACCGGTTCAATCGAGTCGACGGGCGCGCGCTGCTGAAACAGTCGACGCCCGAGCAGCTTTCCCGAGCTGCTGTCGTAGAGTCGCGCTTCGAGTCCGATCCGGGCCTGCAGGCCATCGGGAATTTCAGCCAGTTCAAACTGACGCAGGTCCAGCGCCAGCGTGCGATCCAGCCCGGCGGCGCCGCTGCTGACCTGCGCCAGCCGATCGGTGTCTCGCAGGTGACGCACCAGCAGCAGGCGCAGCAGATCCGGAGTGGCCGCAATCCAGTTCGCCGATGGATGGACTTGCAGCTGTCCACTCTCGGTTCGCACCAGCACCCGGGTCGAGTCGCGCATCGGATCGGTATCGGGACGTGCCACGTTCAGCGTCCATGACTGCGGCTCGCTGCCCGATGCGGTCGGCATTTCGGGCTGCGGGTCCAGAACCCGCGAAGGCTCGGCGTCGGGAAAAACGGTGCAGCCGGCAGTTACCAGGAGCAGGAGCACAACAACGGGCGGAAATTTCGGCGTGGACTTCATCGCGGCTGGTACTCCTCCGGTTGATTGCCGCCACGCAGGAAGCGGGACGGATCGGTTTCAAGACGCTGCACCAGGCTCGACAGATCGCGCACCAGGCGGCGCACTTCTTCCAGTCCGCCGCCGAACCCGGCAAGGTTGTCCTGATTGTTCGCAATAATCCTGTCGATGCGCGCCGAAAGCGTTTCCAGATTGTTCAGCGTTGCGGTCAGGCTTTCGCGTATTTCGGGCAGATTAGTAACCAGCTCCCGGTCGATAGATCCGGCCAGCTGATCGATCCGGGTAGCCGTGCTGTCGAGTTGCGAGACCAGATCGGGAAAGCTTTCGCTGGCCTTACTGGTATTGTTCAGCAGCCGGTTGACCGGGCTTTCCGGGTCGGCCAGTCTGGCGGTGAATTGTTCCAGTGCAGCCAGTATCGCGGCGAAGTTGCGCCGGTTTTCCTCGCTCAACACCGCGTCGATCTGGGTCATGACACTGTTTGCGGAAACGATGATGCCTTCGGAGGATTCCAGCAATCGGTTGAGCGGGGAATCTATTGCCTCGATGCGCGGAAGCTCGCCAGCGCGAGGGTCCAGCAGCGGACTGTCAGGATCGCCCCCCCGCAACTGGACGGCCGTGGTACCAGCAAGGCCGGTCAGCCGGATGGTCGCGACAGTGTCTTCATGCACCGGAACGTCGGGCTCGATTTCTACGATCACCAGGACTTCGCGCACGTCGGCGGGATTCAGCTTCAGACTGGCTACGCGCCCGACTTTGACTCCGTTGTAGAGAACCGGGCTGCCGTCGGAAAGCCCGATGACCGATCCGGTAAACAGGATCAGATAGCGATCCCAGGCACTTTCGGTGGCGAACCTGGCTGCATAAAGCCCGAATAGCACAGCGGCGATTGCGATGATCAGGGTAAACGCGCCGATAAGGACATAATTGGCTCGGGTTTCCATTTGTTATTCCTCGTGCCGTGCCGCACGCGCGCGCGGACCGTGAAAATAGTCCCGGACCCAGGGGTGGTCGATGGTTTCGATCTCGCGCAACGGTCCCGTGGCCAGCACTTTTTTCTCGGCCAGCACTGCGATCCGGTCGGACAATCTGTAGACGCTATCGAGATCATGGGTGACCAGAAATACCGTCAGTCCCAGCGCGTGCTGCAAGGTCGCGAGCAACTGGTCGAAATCGGCTGCACCGATCGGGTCCAGACCGGCGGTGGGCTCGTCAAGAAACAACAGCTCCGGCTCCAGTGCCAGCGCTCGTGACAGTGCGGCGCGCTTGCGCATGCCGCCGGATAATTCGGACGGCAGTTTCGAACCGGTCGCGGCCGACAGCCCGGACAGCTGAATTTTCGAGCGCGCCAGGTCATGCCTGAGCTGCACCGAAAGCTCCGGTCGATGTGACTTTAAAGGCAACTCAACATTTTCCAGCACCGTCAGCGATGAGAACAGCGCTCCATCCTGGAACAACACGCCGGCCCGGCGCGCCATGATCTGCTGGGCGTCATCGGCATTGCCGATGCGTTGTCCGAATACTTCAATCGAGCCGGCGCGCATGCGCGAAAGTCCGAGAATGGTTCGCATCAGCATTGATTTCCCGCTACCGGAACCGCCCACCACAGTGAGGATTTCACCGCGGTACACATCCAGGTCCAGATTGTCATGGATGATGTCGTGACCATAGCCGGTGCGTAAGCCGGAAACACGGATCACCCGTTCGTCCTGATCCGGCGGGAGAGCATTCACCAGCCGATCTCCGTGAAGTAGATCGCGGCAATGGCATCGACGACAATCACCATCGTCAGGCTGCGCACCACGGCGATGGTGGTGTGTTCGCCGACCGACTGCGCGGTGCCGGTCACGCGCATGCCTTCCAGGCAGCCGATCAGCGCAATGACCGCGGCAAACACTGGCGCTTTAAGCATCCCGACCAGGTAGTGTTCGAGCGTCAGGGTCTGTTCGACCCGATCGATGAACAGGGTCATGTTGATGTCCAGGGACAGTGCGGCCACGCTGAAACCGCCGAACAGGCCGGCCAGCGTGGCGATGAATGCCAGCAGTGGCAGCATGATCAGCAGCGCGATCAGTCGCGGCAGGACCAGTAGCTCGATCTCATCGAGTCCCAGCGCGCGGATGGCGTCGATTTCCTCGCGCGCTTTCATCATTCCGATCTGCGCGCAGAATGCGCTGGCGGTGCGCCCGGCCAGCAGGATGGCGGTCAGCAGCACGCCGAATTCGCGCACGAAGGCGAAGGTGATCAGATCGATTACGAACAGTTCAGCGCCGAAATCACGCAGCACGGTGGCGCCGAGAAATGCCACCACGGCACCGACCAGCGTGCTCAGCAGAATCAACAAAGGTGCCGCATTGAGACCGGTCTGCTCCATGTGATAAACCGTTGCAGTCAGCTTCAGGCGGGACGGATGACGCAGCAACCGGATAAGCCGGTGCACCGTGATGCCCAGAAAACCGGCCAGTTGCGCAGTGCTGGTGACCACCTCGACCATTGACCGTCCGACGTGGTCCAGCACCTGCTTCCATTGCGGTTCGCCTGGCGCAGCGGTCTGGTGCAGGTCATCACAGTTTCTATGGATGGTTTCAAACAGGTCCCGCCACTCCGGCTGCAGGTGCAACTGATCGGGTTGTAGCGAGCGTTGGCGCACCAGCCGGTCGAGCAGCAGCGCGCCGGAGGCATCCAGTCGCGAGATGCCGCTGGCGTCGAGGGCTGCGACCGATGGCGGCCGGTCTTCGATAATCCGGCTCAGACGTTCTGCGTTGACGAGTATCCAGTCGCCGGTTGCGCGAAGTTCGCCATTGCCGCCCGGATCAAGGCGCAACTCCGGCTCATGGCGGCTGCGATCGGTCATGGCGACACACTCCAGGTCGGGATATGCCAGCAGCTGGTGGTTGGCAATCAGTCATAGAGTAAGTATGGATAAATATGGCGCCAGTACAGGTCAGACCGGGGTGCATCGAGCTGGAGTTTTAAAAATTGTCGGTGTGGCCGAACTGCCGGTCAGCGTAATATCTGTTTCATGCTTCACTGGCAACAACAAACTTGCGTTCCAGTTCCCGCATCTTTGCTACCTGTTCCGTGGCGAGTTCGTTGTAGTCACGGCGGACCAGGGTCAGTACATGCCAGAGCCGGCTCAGACCAGAGCAACTGGGAGTTCAGGTCGTCATCGCTCGGCGTGGCCAGTTCGGCGAGTTTCGGGATTTTCTCGCCCCAGGGCTCGGTCGTGATCGGAGAGACGAAAATCCTTGATGCGTCCGTCGCGAAACTTGATGCGCCAGGAAATCGTGCCTTTCTCTTCTTCCCGGCGTACGCGCACGCTGTGATCCAGCGGCGAGAAGTCTGCGTACCCGCGGCAGGCGATGGCATGCGTCGGACAGGCTTTTACACAGAACAGAAATTGCCTGCTTCAGCGGGAGCACGCGCTTTACTCGATCTTGATGTAGGCATAGCCGTCGTCCTGCAGTTCGGCGATGCGCACCACGCCGGAGGGCACCATAGTGACACCTTCATATAGACTGTCTTCCGCGAGCTTCAGTTCCGATCGTGTGATATTGCAGAC
This sequence comes from Thiogranum sp., assembly GCA_024636585.1. Taxonomy (GTDB): domain Bacteria; phylum Pseudomonadota; class Gammaproteobacteria; order DSM-19610; family DSM-19610; genus Thiogranum. The sequence goes on from JAGXGS010000079.1 coordinate 24,851, forward strand.
TTCGAGATCCACGCCGTGAACCTTGTGCAGACTCAACAGCCGGCCTTTAAGCTCGTCGCGCCGCTCTGCAAGCGCGGGGTCTTCCTCGAACGGTGTATTCGCCAGCTTGTCGTCGGTGACGAAACGGATACCGTGGGCGACAAACACGATCTTGATGTCATGGTCGAGCAGTTCGTTGTTGTAGATTGTCACCATGTTGTTGATGCTGGTCAGCATGGCGCTGAAGCGGCGCGGATCGGCAAAGTCGGCGTGATAGACGACCCTGGCTGCATCTTCCGGCTCCTGCGCGTAAGCCGGGCCGGACGCAACTGATCCGAGCAGCAGCATAATCGTGCAGACGATACCCAAACCTGAAATAAGAACCCTGAACATGCAAATAGCATAGACCAAGATATTTAGATATTTGGGGTCAGAGTAAAAACTCTTCTACGTATTAATACTCAGTTCGTATTCGCACGAGTTTTTACTCTGACCCCAAACGCGCTTCGCTCGCAATGACGGGAAAAGGGAACCAGTCAGCCTCCCTCTTCAATGCTAGTGGAACCT
>JAGXGS010000080.1 GCA_024636585.1 Thiogranum sp.
AGATAGCTCCCCGACTGCACCTCGATGATCTCGAGGGGAATGGTGCCGGGATTTTCCAGCCGGTGTTTCTCGCCGATGCGGATATAGGTGGATTCGTTTTCGCAGAGCATAAAGACTTCTTCGCCGCGTGTGACTCGGGCGGTTCCGGATACGACGATCCAGTGCTCCGCACGGTGGTGGTGCATCTGCAGCGACAACTGGGCACCGGGCTTCACGGTCAGGCGCTTGACCTGGTAGCGCGGCCCCATGTCGACGCCTTCATAGTCGCCCCAGGGTCGATAGACGCGGCTGTGAAAGCGGTGTTCCTCGCGGTTTTTCTGTTTCAGTTGATTGACTATTGCCTTGACGTCCTGGCTTCGGTTGCGATCCACGACCAGTACCGCATCAGTGGTTTCCACGATGACCACGTTATCGAGTCCGACTGCGGCCACGCAGCGGCTGCCGGCCATAAGCAGGGAGTTGGTCGTGTCGTGAGTGAGCACGTCACCCTTGGATACATTGCCATCGCCATCACTGGTAGAGATATGCCAGATGGAATCCCAGCATCCGACGTCCGACCACGAACCTGTCAGGGGGACAACCACCGCACGGTCGGTTTTTTCCATCACTGCGTAATCGATGGAGTCGGATGGGCTGGCAAGGAAGGCTTTCTTGTTCACACGCAGGAAATCACTGTCACGCGTATTGTCCTGCATGGCACTCTGGCAGGCATCGAGAATCCCCGGCGCGAATTTTTCCATCTGCTCCAGCCACAGGTCCGCGCGCATGACAAAAATGCCGCTGTTCCAGTAGTAATCACCGGCATCCAGATATTGCTGGGCAGTGGCCTGATCAGGTTTTTCCACGAAACGCTCGACCCCGAATACGCCGCTACCCTCGATCTCTTCGCCACGCCGGATATAGCCGTAACCGGTTTCCGGCTTGTCAGCGACCACGCCGAAAGTCACCAGGTAACCTTTCTCTGCCAGCATGCCGCCCTGCTCGACTGCCGCACAAAAAAGCGCACTGTCGGGAATCACGTGGTCAGCCGGCATCACGACCATTAACGCCGCTGGATCTTTTTGTGCCAGATAGAGTGCGGCAACAGTCAATGCGGGAGCAGTATTGCGACCCTGTGGCTCCAGCAGAATCGCCTCAGGTTCCTTGCCCAGTGCGCGAACCTGTTCGGCCACCATGAAGCGATGCTCTTCATTGCAGACGAAAACCGGGTTACCTATGGCATGAATGGAATCAAGTCGCGTCGTCGTATCCTGCAACAACGTGTACTTCCCGACCATCGAGAGAAGCGGCTTTGGAAAAAACTCGCGCGAGACAGGCCACAGCCGGCTGCCGGCACCACCGGTGAGAATAACTGGAAAATAACTCATGACGTTCGTTTATCGTGGCTCAAACTGTTAATCGATTCTGCGCCACACGATACCCAAACGCTGCCAACCGGTCAATAAAACATCAAGTCAACTTGTTCGATCAACTGACTAAATTTCCTGTTATTTTTTGTGTAACACTACAACTGGATATGCCTCTGCAAGGCTGACAGTGCCGCTGTCCCTGCGTCTCGAAGACTCCCTGTCCCCGCCAGACCCGACAAAGGCATAACCACTTGCCTGACCTCTCACAACGCGTCTGCAGCCGCCTGCGGGAGATCCGGGTATTTCTACTGTGCTGATTCAGCCTGTTCCACAGTCATGCGGTTGCGGTTGAGTTCGACGGTTTTAACTCCGATACCTTTGACCAGCGCCATGTCTTCGATCTGGGTGAAGGGCCCGTTCTGTTGGCGGTAGCGGATAATCTCCATGGCTTTTTGCGGACCGATTCCGACCAGTTCATCGACCAGCACTTCGGAATCAGCGGTATTGATGTTGACGAGGGGTGCGGCAATGCCTAACGCCGGCAAGACACAAAGACAGGTGAACAGCAGATTGCGTAATAGTTTCATCATATCCTCCTTGAATGGAAAAAGACCGGGCAGCATCCTGCTGCATCCCGGCTACTGTTTTGATATCAGTATCAAAACTCGCGGCATCATACCGCTATGGCTAACAAGCTCAAGGGGGTGATTTCTGAAATATCTGTAGGAGAATGCTGACAAGTCAATCAGCCGTATCCGCTATCTCGCCATTAATCTGCGTCAACACCGCAACCGGATCATCGGCTTTCGTGATCGGTCGTCCAATCACCAGGTAATCCGACCCTGCGCGCATTGCATCGGCGGGTGTCAGCACCCGCGTCTGATCATCCATGGCAGCACCTTTGGGCCTGACGCCCGGGGTCACCAGCTGAAAGTCCGGTCCCAGCTCCCGCCTCAGCATTGCGGCTTCCCGCGGCGAACACACCACGCCATCAAGTCCGGACGCTCTGGCGAGTGTTGCCAACCGCAACACCTGTTCGGCAGGGTCGGGCTGCAGTCCGATTTCTTCCAGGTCCTGCGCATCCATGCTGGTCAGCACGGTGACGCCGATCAGCAACGGCCGCTGCTCCAGTTCATCGAGCGCTGCACGCGCAGCTTTCATCATCTTGCTGCCGCCGAGGGTATGTACGTTGACCATCCATACGCCCAGCATCGCTGCTGCCTGGCAGGCCTGCGCGACAGTATTGGGAATATCATGAAACTTGAGGTCCAGAAATACATCGTGCCCACGCTCGACAAAATAACGAACCAGCTGCGGGCCTTCACGGGTGAACAGTTCCTTGCCGACCTTGAGGCGACAACTGCCCGGCTGCAGCCGGTCAACAAAATTCCGTGCCTCGGCACCGGACGGGAAATCCAGTGCCACGATAACGCGGCTACCCGGTTTGTTTTTTTTCATCATTCCACCTTGTCTGCCTGTATCGGCTTCACGCTGTTCCAGCACCGGCATCCCGGGCATTGCCAGAACAGGCGCTTACTGGAGAAGCCGCATTTTTCACAACAATAACGCGCCTGGCTGTCTATCAACTGTTGCAAGCGCTGCTCGATTAACGTGCTGTCGGATAGCACCAGCCGCGGGTGCCTGGTCACCAGACCTTCAACATAGTCCTGCCAATGGCCAAGTTCGCCAAGCTGCATATAGCAGTGGCGCATCGCTTCCATTGCCTCGGTTAGCAGAGCCGGATCCTGGCGCTCGACCTCCGCATATACGGCAAGCGCCCGCTGATAATCGCCGCGGCTCTGGCAAGCCCTTGCGGTTATCAAGGTGGCGCGCACGCAGGTCCGGTCCTGCGCCAGCGCCTCCCCGGCTTCCGCGCTTGCAGCGTCAATCTCACCCGCCTCCATTGCCATCTCCGCCAGCTCGCAATAATACTGTGCGATGCGCGGTCGCCATGCATCGGCGTCGAATTCCGCCAGGCGCTGCCCGAACTCGATGGCGCGACGCCATTCCTTCTGCTGTTGATACAGGTCCACCAGGTGCTGACAGGTTTCACGTTCGTGGCTGCCCCCATCGAGCAGTTTCACGAACAGCTTTTCCGCGCGATCGAGCAATCCCGCGCGCAAAAAATCACGCCCCAGTTCCAGTGTCGCCTGCTCGCGCAGGCCATCGCTGAGTCGGGAACGCGCAACAATGTTCTGGTGCACCCGGATGGCGCGGTCGACTTCGCCACGGCGGCGAAACAGACTGCCCAGCGCCATGTGTAATTCGATTGTGTCAGGGTCGACTTCCACCATCTGGATCAGTATCTCGGTGGCCTTGTCGGATTCTTCATTGAGCAGGTGATTGAGGCCCTGTCCATAGGCCGAGTTCAGCATGGCCCGGGCTCTGACCTGCTGCTTTCTCTGGCTGTGGCGCGCCGTCCACCAGCCCGATGCTGCCGCGAACGGCAACAGCAACCAGAACCAGGCCTGAATTTCGATGTGACTCTACCTTATTTTTTAGCGGGGAGAATCTGCGTCTGTTCGGCGGCCTGTTCCGAGCGTCGCAGTTCCCTGCGCAGATGCACCACCCGGGCTTTCAGGCGCAGGATTATTCCCATGCTAACCAGCACGCCGATAACGGCACCCGCTGCCAGCGACAACACGACAATCATCGACAGCGGAATTTCCCGGTAACCGAGATAATAATTAAGCGACACCGGTTGCGCGTTGAGGACGGCAAAGGACAGCCCGAGAACAATCAGAACAATCAGTAACAGAAATCCAATCAGGCGCACCATACCGGTCCCTCGCATAATTCAATTCAGGAGGGGCGATTATGAGTGGTTTACAGGAGTGCGGCAAACGGCCGGTCGAACGGCCGGACCAGACAGGTCAAACGATAGAAAAGCAGGAACGCGGGAATGCGGTCTAGAACAGACCGCCGCCTTCACGCGATGAAACCTCTTCGGGCATTTGCTCCGATTTGGATTCAGTATTCTGGTTATTGATATCAACCCGTTCACGCAATTCCTTGCCGGGTTTGAAATGGGGAACATATTTAGCTGCCAATGCGACCGCTTCTCCAGTTTTGGGATTGCGACCCATACGCGGCGGACGGTAATGGAGAGAGAAGCTTCCGAATCCGCGGATCTCTATCCGGTGACCGGTCGACAGGGACTGACTCATCTGCTCGATCAGGCTTTTAACGGCCAGCTCAACATCCTTATGGTTAAGATGGCTGTTTTTAGCCGCGAGTATCTCGATTAATTCAGACTTTGTCATGATGTTGTCCCCGCTTGACGGGGGAGGCCGAATGGCCTCCCCTTCCAGTCCAAGCATTAGTATAGACCAACTTACTGATTAGTCACTACTATTTTCCATCTGTTCCTTCAACACATCACCCAGTTTGGTGCCCATCGAACCGGTACCGCGGGTGTAGTCCTTCATAGCTGCCTGCTCTTCATCGGTGTCCTTGGCTTTGATTGACAGCGCGATGGTGCGGGTCTTTCTGTCCATGCCGATGTATTTCGCTTCGATCTCCTGGCCTACGCTCAATACTGTGCGGGCATCTTCCACGCGATCGCGCGACAGTTCCGAGGCTCTGAGCGTTCCCTCCACCCCGTCACCGAGATCGACAGTAGCCGCCTTGGCATCAACTTCTGTGATAACGCCCTTTACGATGCTTCCTTTAGCGTGTTCTCCTGAGAAACTGGAGAAAGGATCCTTCTCAAGCTGCTTGACACCCAAGGAAATTCTTTCCCGCTCCGCATCGACCGACAGCACCACGGCCTCGATCTCGTCGCCTTTCTTGTAATCACGGACCGCTTCTTCGCCCTCATCGTGCCACGAGATGTCGGACAGATGGATAAGACCGTCAATGCCGCCTTCCAGGCCGATGAAGATGCCGAAGTCAGTGATCGATTTGATGGTACCCTTCACGTGGTCGCCCTTGTTCCGGGTCGCAGCGAATTCTTCCCACGGATTGGTGTGGCACTGCTTCATGCCAAGCGAAATGCGGCGACGTTCTTCGTCGATGTCCAGCACCACGACCTCGACTTCCTGGCCGACGTGCACCACCTTGCCCGGGTTGACGTTCTTGTTGGTCCAGTCCATTTCGGATACGTGAACTAGGCCTTCCACACCGTCTTCAATCTCGACGAAACAACCGTAGTCGGCAATGTTGGTTACTGCTCCGAACAGGCGTGTGCCTTCCGGATAACGGCGTGCCAGATCTGCCCATGGATCCTGACCCAGCTGTTTCAGACCGAGTGAAACGCGGTTGCGCTCGCGATCGAACTTCAGCACCTTGACGTCGATTTCCTGTCCGACTTCCACGATCTCGGAAGGATGCTTGACGCGCTTCCAGGCCATGTCGGTGATGTGCAGCAGGCCATCGATGCCGCCCAGGTCAACGAACACACCGTAGTCGGTGAGATTCTTGACGATGCCCTTGACTTCAGCACCTTCCTGCAGCGAATCAAGCAACTGTTCGCGCTCGGCGCTGTATTCGGATTCAACCACCGCACGCCGCGATACCACGACGTTATTACGACGCTGATCCAGTTTGATGATTTTGAATTCGAGTTCCTTGCCTTCGAGATAAGTGGTATCGCGCACCGGACGCACGTCGACCAGCGAACCAGGCAGGAACGCCCGGATCTCGTCGATATCGACGGTGAAGCCGCCCTTGACCTTGCCGCTGATAACACCCTTAACGATTTCGCCTTCTTCGGAAGCTTTTTCCAGTCGCGTCCAGACCTGCGCGCGCTTGGCTTTCTCACGCGACAGACGCGTGGCACCAAAGCCGTCCTCAACAGCATCCAGCGAAACCTCTACGGTATCGCCAATGGCGACTTCGAGTTCGCCCATATGGTTGTAGAACTGCTCTATCGGAATGACACCTTCCGATTTCAGACCCGCGTTGACGATGACGGAATCGGGCTGAATATCAACAACCGTACCGGTAACAATAGTTCCGGGACGCATCTCTTTGTTAACAAGACTTTCTTCAAAGAGTTGAGCAAAACTTTCAGAAAAACTTTCGGACATAAGACTTTCAGACATGGGTGAGAGATCCTTCCGCGGCACTGCGCCGACGGCGTGCATTAATCCGCTCGTCCGGAAAAACCGGCAGCGGGTTGTCAAATTAATAAAATAGCCCGCCCCCCATCTGGGGTGCCGAACCGCGTAACAGCTAAGTATAACGGGTTAATCTTTGAAATTCACCGGTTTAGATATTTTTTTATCAGCCGGCGCGCCGCTGCCACGGCAGCTTCGATATCGAGATTTGTGGTATCCAGCAATTCCGCGTCCGCGGCCGGACGCAGCGGCGCTACGGCGCGACTGGAATCGCGCTCATCGCGAGCCGCAATATCGGCGAGCACATCGGAATAGACAAGGTCCATTCCCTTTTCTTTCAATTGCTTGCAGCGTCTTTTTGCACGCTCTTCTGCGCTGGCAGTCAGAAATATCTTGGCCTCGGCGTCGGGAAATACAACAGTGCCCATATCCCGCCCATCGGCCACCAGCCCCGGTGCAATGCGAAAATCACGCTGTCGCTCCAGCAATGCCTGGCGCACTTTCGGGAGTGCCGCGACCCGGGATGCGCCGGCGCCAGCTGCCTCGCTGCGGATTTGATCGCTGACATCCTGTCCCTCCAGCAATACCTGTTCTTGCTCGACTGCCGCCGGAAACCGGATATCGAGGCTGCGGCACAGGTCCGCCAGTGCCGCTTCATCATCGAGACCGATATCACGCTGGTGCGCCGCGAGTGCCAGTATCCGGTACAGGGCGCCGCTGTCCAGAAAATGAAATCCAAGTTGCTGCGCCACCAGACGACTTACCGTCCCTTTGCCGGAGCCACTGGGGCCGTCGATGGTGATAACCGGAACGCCATGGTCGATGCCCAGCCCCACCGTCGCCGCGTGCTGCACGAAGCCCGGAAACGAGGTATCCACATTAGCGCAATCATCGATGCGGATCGGCCCTGCGGCACGCAACGCTGCCATGGCGAATGACATGGCAATGCGATGGTCACCCTGGCTGTCCACATGGCCACCGCCAATCGAGCCGCCATCGATAATCATGCCATCGGGCGTTGCTTCGGCTTTGACTCCGAGTGCCCGCAGGCCATCCGCCATCACCTGGATGCGATCGCTTTCCTTGACGCGCAATTCTTCTGCACCAGTCAGAATCGTGCGCCCCTCGGCACAGGCCGCGGCAATGAACAGTGCCGGGAACTCATCGATGGCCAGCGGCACCTGTTCCAGGGGAATGTCGATACCGTGCAGCTTCGCAGAGCGCACCCGCAGATCGGCAACCGGTTCGCCACCGATTTCACGCCCATTCAGCAATTCGATATCCGCACCCATCAATCGCAGTATCTTGATGACGCCGGTGCGGGTCGGATTTATGCCGACATGTTCGAGCAGCAGATCGGAGCCCGGCGCGATACTCGCCCCGACCAGAAAAAATGCGGCTGAAGAAATATCCGCCGGCACGTCTATATTGACCGCATGCAGATTACCGCCGCTCTCGAGGCAACGCGTGGCGCCGTTCACGTCGACCGCATAACCCATGCCTTGCAACATGCGTTCGGTGTGATCGCGGGTCGGTGCCGGTTCCGTCACACAGGTGCGGCCATCGGCATAGAGCCCGGCCAGCAACAGGCAGGATTTCACCTGCGCACTGGCCACCGGCATCGGGTAATCGATAGCCTTCAGACCGCGCCCACCGGTGATGCGCAATGGCGCGGTACCTTGTGGAGTCGTGCCGATCTGCGCGCCCATTGCCGCCAGCGGTTCGGTTACGCGCCGCATCGGCCGGCCCATCAGCGAATAGTCACCGATCAGTTCAACATCGAACTGCTGGCCGGCCAGCAGGCCGGACAACAGCCGCATCGAAGTCCCGGAATTACCCAGGTCCAGCGGGCCTGAGGGAGCCTTCAGGCCATGCAGGCCAACACCCTGCACGGTAACCTTTCCGGCTTCCGGTCCTTCGATTGCGACACCCATGGCACGAAATGCATTGAGCGTCGCCAGGCTGTCTTCGCCTTCGAGAAAACCGCTGATCCGGGTGACACCCTCGGCAATTGCACCCAGCATGATGGAACGGTGTGAAATCGATTTGTCACCGGGAACCCGCAGGCGCCCTTTAAGCGCGCCACCCGGACGCACATGAAAACAGACATTAGCGGGATTACTGGGCATTGAAGTTCCTGTCAGCCGGCAAACATGTCGCGAGCGGCCTTGGCGTCCTGAAAGAGTTGCAGAATACTTTTTTCGTCACGGTTTCTGATGGCGCTGGCGAGTACATCCAGATCCTTGCCGAAATGATGCAGCAGATCGAGCACGGCATCGCGATTGGCGAGGCAGATATCGCGCCACATAACCGGGTCACTGGATGCGATGCGGGTAAAATCACGGAAGCCACCCGCGGCATATTCAAAAATTTCCCGCTTCTCACTCATACGCGCCAGGCTTTCGACCAGTGTGAATGCCAGCAGGTGCGGCAGATGGCTGGTAGCGGCAAGAATTTCGTCGTGATGTTTCACGTCCATCTCACGCACTACAGCGCCGGTCGCTTCCCACATGCTGCGCACCCGCAATGTCGCTTCGACGCGAGTTTCCGGTAACGGCGTCAGAATCACCCGCCGCCCGCGATACAGTTCCGCAACCGAAGCTTCGACGCCACTTTCTTCGGTACCGGCGATCGGATGGCCCGGCACGAACCAGGCCGGCACCGATGCAAACACCGACTGCACATCCTCGACCACACTGCCCTTGGCGCTGCCGGCGTCGGTTACCACCGCTCCGGTATCCAGCGATCCTTTGATCGCTTCGAACACTGTGCGCATCGCACCGAGCGGCACCGACACGAACACCATGTCTGCGCCTGCCACCGCAGCGGACAGATCCGTCTCATAGCGGTCGATGACGCCGAGGTCCACGGCCTTCTGCAAATGCGCCGCATCGCGCGAGGCGCCGACGATTTCCTCCACCTCGCCAGCCGCGCGCAGCGCCCGCGCCAGCGAGCCGCCGATCAGCCCGACACCAATGATGCACAGGCGCCGGATCATGCCGCGAGCACCTTGCCCAGCGCCTGCAGGCAACGGTGATTCTCGGTCTCGAGGCCGACACTGATACGCAGGTAGTTCGGCATCGCGTAGTTCGCGACCGGGCGCACGATCACGCCCTCACGCAGCAGCTTTTCATACACGATATCCGCTGCGCGTCCAACGTCCACGGCAATGAAATTGCCCACCGAGGGAATGAAGTCCAGTGACAGATCGCGCAGTCCGTCCGAGAATTGCTGCAAGCCCTGCCGGTTCAACTGCACGCTGCGTTGCAGGTGTTCGGTATCGGCAAGCGCCGCGACGGCCGCGGCCTGGGCGAAACTGTTGACGTTGAACGGTTGGCGTACCCGGTTGAGCATATCGGCCAGACCCGGTTGCGAAATACCGTAACCGACCCGCAGGGAGGCCAGCCCGTAGGCCTTCGAGAAGGTGCGGGTAACCAGCAGATTCGGGAAGTCAGCGAGCCATTCCAGCGCGTTCGGATAATCCGCTTCGTTGACGTATTCAAAATAGGCTTCGTCTATCACCACGATCACCTGGTCAGGAACCTGCCTGAGGAATGCGTGCAGAGCAGATCTGTCGAGCCAGGTGCCGGTCGGATTGTTCGGATTGGCAATGAAAACCACCCGCGTATCCGCATCGATGGCCGCCTGAATGGCGTCCAGGTCATGGCCGAAACGCGGGCCACGGCTGCCGTCATGCGCGGGGGCAACGATGGCGCGCGCGCCGATAGCCTGGGTCACGATGGGATACACCGCGAAAGCATGTGCCGAAAATACCGCGGATGTCTGCGGCGACAGGAATGCGCGCGCCACCAGTTCCAGTACATCGTTGGAGCCATTACCGAGCGTAATCCAGTCCTGGGACACTGCACATGCCTGCGCCAGCGCCGTCCTCAATTCAAAGCCGTTGCCATCCGGATAGCGCGCCAGGCCAGCGAACTGGGCCTGCATGGCATCCAGCACCCGCTGACTGGGACCCAGCGGGTTTTCATTGGACGCCAGCTTGACCGCATCACGGATACCGTACTCGCGCTCCAGTTCACTGAGTGGTTTACCTGGCGCGTAGGGACGCAGCGCCTGCACTCCCGGCGTGGCGGGATAAAATTCTAGAGTTCGCATCTGGGATAGGACCCGAGCACCTTGAGCAGGGTTGCTTCACTGCGCAGCGCCTCGAGCGCCGCCGCCACCTTGTCATCCTCGATATGCCCTTCGACATCGAGAAAGAACACGTAATCCCATTTACTGATTCGCGATGGACGCGATTCGATACGCGTCATGCTGACGCCGTGTCGGGCAATCGGCTCCAGCAGCGAATACAATGCGCCCGGTTTGTTGTGGACGGTAACCATCAGGGAGGTCTTGTCCGAGCCGCTGCGTTCGGCAGTGTCCGGGCCGACCACCAGGAAACGCGTTGTGTTGTTCGGATCATCTTCGATATTTTTGGCGACTGCCGTCAGCCCATAGACTTCAGCCGCTGTGTCACCCGCAATCGCCGCGATCGATCCGTCATCGCGTGCCAGGCGTGCCGCCTCGGCATTGCTGCTCACTGCAATCCGTTCGACATGCGGCAGATTACGAACAAGCCATTCCCGGCATTGCGCCAGCGCCTGTTGATGAGCGCAGACCCGTTGTATGCCATCGAGCGTCGTGCCACAGCTCAGCAACTGGTGATGGATGCGCAACTCTACATCACCGCAAATTTTCAACGGCGAACGCATGAACATGTCCAGCGTATGATTGACCACCCCTTCACTCGAGTTTTCTACCGGCACCACGCCGAAGCTGGCGCCGCCTGCTTCGACTTCGCGGAAGATCTCATCGATGGCGGGCAAGGATTTCAACTCAACAGCATGCCCGAATTTCTTCAGTGCGGCGGCCTGTGTATAGGTGCCTTCCGGCCCCAGATAGGCGATGGTCAACCGCTGTTCGAGCGCCAGGCAGGCGGACATGATTTCCCGGAACAGGCGCACCATGTCATCGTCCGGCAATGGTCCGCTGTTGCGCTGCCTGACTCTTTTGAGCACTTCGGCCTCGCGCTCGGGGCGATAGAATACGGCATCGGGTTCCAGCTTGCGCTTGGATTCCGCGACTTGCTGGGCGAGGCTGGCGCGCTCATTCAGTAGCGTCTGAACCTGCGCGTCCAGCGCATCGATGCGGTCTCTCAACCTATCCAGTTCTGAATCAGGCATGGACATCTCGCTTATACGACACGTACCGCCAACACACCTTCGGTCGCCGCGATCTGGTCGATACATTCCTGGCTGATCGAAGCCTCCACGTCCACCAGCGTATAAGCCAGTTCACCTTTGGATTTGTTAATCATGTCGACAATGTTAAGACCCGACGCCGCCAGCGTAGTGGAAATCTGACCAAGCATATTCGGTACATTGGCATTCACCACGGTCAACCGGCAACCTTCCTTGTAGCGCTTCATGTAAACCTTCGGAAAATTCACCGAGTTGCGCACATTGCCGTTTTCCAGGTAGTCGCGGACTTCGTCTGCCACCATGATGGCACAGTTATCTTCCGCTTCACGAGTCGACGCACCCAGGTGCGGCAGGGTTACGGCGCGCGGATGATCCTTGAGCAGATTGCTCGGGAAGTCACAGATGTAGGCATACACCTTGCCGGCATCCATAGCCTCGACCACAGCCTGATCATCGATAATACCGTTGCGTGAAAAATTCAACAGCACCACACCGTCTTTCATCGAGCGCAGGCGCTCGGCATTGATCATGCTGCGCGTCGCTTCGACCAGTGGCACATGAAAGGTAACGTAGTCGCTGCGTGCGAGCAGGTCATCGATTCCAGTCGCCTGCTCCACATCGGAAGACATCTTCCAGGCACTTTGAACGGTGATATCGGGATCGTAGCCAATCACGTTCATGCCCAGCGCCTGCGCGGCATTGGCGACCAGTACACCGATAGCACCCAGGCCGATGACGCCAAGCGTCCGGCCCGGCAGCTCACGGCCGGCAAACTGCTTCTTGCCGGCCTCGACCTGTTTGCTGATCTCGGCGTCATCACCCTGCAAGCCCCGTGCGAAGTCCCAGCCCTGGCACAGGTTGCGCGATGCCATCAGCATGCCGGCCAGCACCAGTTCCTTGACCGCGTTGGCATTGGCGCCGGGTGCATTGAATACCGGAATACCGCGCGTGCTCATCTTGTCGACAGGGATGTTGTTGACGCCGGCACCCGCACGGCCGATTGCGCGTACCGTATCCGGAATCTCCATCTTGTGCATGTTGAACGACCGCAACAGAATGGCATCGGGATGCTGCACCTCCGAAGCGACTTCATAGCTGTCGCGCGGCAGCCGTTCCAGGCCTGCCACCGAAATATTGTTCAAGGTAAGTATTTTATACATCGCGTCTGCTTCCCTGGCTTAGCCGTGGCGCTTCTCGAAATCCGCCATGAACCAGACCAGGGCGTCAACGCCCTCTTCCGGCATAGCATTGTAAATGCTGGCACGCATGCCACCGACTGAGCGGTGCCCCTTGAGCGATACCATGCCGTCTTTCTTCGCCTCTTCGAGAAACACCGGATCGAGTTTCGGATCGGCAAGCGTAAAGGGTACGTTCATCCACGAACGGCAATTGGGATCGACCGGGTTGGAATAAAAAGCCGAGTTATCGATGGCGCTATACAGCTTGTGCGCTTTGGCATGATTGGTCTTGGCCATGCTCTCGAGGCCGCCCTTACGCTTCAGCCAGTCGAACACCAGTCCGGCGAAATACCAGCCAAAGGTCGGCGGCGTGTTGTACATGGATTCATTTTCAGCGTGAGTCGCATAGTCGAACATGGTCGGTTGCCCGGCCAGAGCTTCACCAATCAGGTCCTCGCGCACGATCACCACAGTCAGTCCGGCGGGACCGATATTCTTCTGCGCGCCTGCATAGATCACACCGTAGCGTGACACATCGATCGGACGCGACAGGATGGTGGAGGACATATCGGCCACCAGCGGCACCTCACCCACATCGGGAATCCAGTGGTATTCGACGCCCCCGATGGTTTCATTCGGCGTGTAGTGCACATAGGCTGCATCGGCATCCAGGCGCCAGGTGCCGGGCTCGGGAATGGTCGTGAAATTCTCGGCCTCGGAACTGCCAGCGATATTCACTGTGCAATAGCGCTTCGCCTCGGCAATGGCTTTTTTGCTCCAGGCTCCGGTAGATACGTAGTCAGCGTTTTTCTTGCCGCGCAGCAGGTTGATCGGGACCATGGCGAATTGACTCGATGCGCCGCCCTGCAGAAACAGGACTTTATAGTTGGCGGGAATTTTCATCAGTTCGCGCAGGTCGGCTTCGGCCTGCTGGGCGATACTCATGAACTCCTTGCCGCGGTGACTCATTTCCATCACCGACATGCCGGAACCCTGCCAGTCGATCAGTTCTTCGCGCGCCCTGTCCAGCACTTCAGCCGGCAACACCGCGGGCCCGGCGCTGAAGTTATACACCTTGGTCATGGTTTGATTCTCCTGAGATAAAGCAAAAACTATTCTTCCGGCAACGACTCCTGGTCGTCTTCCTGGACGTCGACGACGCACTCCAGACCGACCAGCTTTTCGCCGTTGTGCAGCGCGATGAGCCGCACACCCTGGGTGTTGCGACTCATCGAAGAAACTTCGTTTACCCGCGTTCTGACCAGCGTTCCGCCGTTGGTGATCAACATGATTTCGTCTTCTTCCTGCACCAGCACGGCGCCCACGACCTCGCCATTACGCTCGGAACCCTGAATCGAGATAACGCCCTGGCCGCCACGGCCGTGTGCCGGGTAATCCGCAGCGGGCGTGCGCTTGCCGTAACCGTTTTCAGTCGCCGTCAGCACATAACCCTTGTCTACAATGATAAGGGCGATGACTCGCTGGCCCGGCTGCAGGCGAATACCGCGCACGCCACAGGCGGTGCGGCCCATCGGACGCACATCATTTTCACTGAACCGGATCACTTTGCCGGAATTGCTGAACAGCATCACGTCGCGGGTGCCGTCGGTCAGATTGACGTTCACCAGATAATCGTCGGCACGCAGATCGACAGCGATGATGCCGTTGGAGCGCGGACGCGAGAAATCCGACAGCGGTGTCTTCTTCACTGTGCCCTGGGCGGTCGCCATAAATACAAACTGGTCTTCCGGGAAATCCCGTACCGGCAGCACTGCATTGATGCGCTCACCTTCTTCAAGCGGCAACAGGTTTACGATTGGCTTGCCGCGCGCCAGGCGCCCGGCCTGCGGCAGCTGGTACACCTTCAGCCAGTAGGCCTTGCCACGGCTGCTGAAGCAGAGAATGGTGTCATGGGTGCTGGCGACGAACAGCTTGTCGATGAAATCCTGTTCCTTGATCTTGGTCGCCGCCTTGCCGCGCCCGCCGCGCCGCTGCGCCTGGTAATCGGACAGCGGTTGCGATTTGGCATATCCGGAATGCGACAGTGTCACCACCACGTCTTCCTCGGTGATCAGATCTTCCATGGTCAGGTCGAGCTGGTCGATCAGGATCTCGGTGCGGCGCTTGTCGTCGAACTGGTCACGAACCTCTGCCAGTTCATCACGGATCACCTGCATGAGGCGATCAGTGTTGTTGAGAATGTCCAGCAAATCGTCGATGCGGGCAATGACGTCCCGGTATTCATCAACGATCTTGCCCTGCTCCAGCCCGGTCAACTGGTGCAGGCGCAGATCCAGGATGGCCTGCGCCTGGGTTTCCGAAAGGCGATACATGCCTGCCTGGAAACCGTACTGCGCTTCCAGTCCGTCGGGGCGCGAGGCTTCACTGCCGGAGCGTTCCAGCAACTCACCGACGATACCCGCCGCCCAGTCGCGTCCGGTCAGTTGCTCGCGCGCCTCGGCGCGGCTCGACGACGCCTTGATCAGGGCGATGACTTCGTCGATATTGGCCAGCGCTACCGCCAGGCCTTCCAATATGTGCGCACGTTCGCGTGCCTTGCGCAGGTCATAGACCGTGCGCCGGGTCACCACATCGCGGCGATGCCGAATAAACGCTTCGAGGATCTGCTTGATATTGAGCAGGCGCGGCTGTCCATCGACCAGCGCCACCATGTTGATGCCGAAAACCGTCTGCAACTGCGTCTGCTGATACAGGTTGTTCAGCACGACCTCAGGCACTTCGCCGCGCTTGAGTTCCACCACCATGCGCATGCCGTCCTTGTCGGACTCGTCGCGCAGGTTGGAAATTCCTTCGATCTTCTTGTCCTTGACCAGCTCCGCGATCTTCTCGAGCAGACGCGCCTTGTTGATCTGGTAGGGTAATTCGGTGACCACCAGCGACTGCCGGGCGCCGTCTTCGCCCTCGATGTGGCTGCGCGCACGAATGTAAACACGGCCGCGGCCGGTGTGATATGCCTCGTGGATGCCGCGCACGCCATTGATAATGGCAGCAGTCGGGAAATCCGGACCCGGCACCAGCTCGATCAGCTCATTGATGCTGAGGTCGGGATTTTCGATCAACGCCAGGCAGGCGCTGATGACTTCGCCGAGATTGTGCGGCGGAATGTTGGTGGCCATGCCGACCGCAATGCCGGCAGAGCCGTTGATCAGCAGGTTCGGAATACGGGTCGGAAAGACCTGCGGTTCCCATTCGGACTCGTCGTAGTTGGGGACGAAATCGACGGTCTCTTTATCGAGATCCGCCAGCAGCTCATGCGCAATACGCGACATGCGCACTTCGGTATAACGCATGGCCGCCGGCGAATCGCCGTCCACCGAACCGAAGTTACCCTGTCCGTCGACCAGCATGTAACGCAGCGAGAACGGTTGCGCCATACGCACGATGGTGTCGTAGACAGCGGTATCACCATGCGGGTGATATTTACCGATCACGTCACCGACGATACGCGCCGATTTTTTGTAGGCCTTGTTCCAGTCATTGCCGAGCACGCTCATCGCGAACAGGGCGCGCCGATGCACCGGTTTCAGACCGTCGCGCACATCGGGCAGGGCGCGCCCGACAATGACGCTCATGGCGTAATCCAGATAGGACTTACGCATCTCGTCTTCCAGATTGACCGGAAGGACTTCTTTGGCGAAATCTGCCATGGCTGTGGTTACTTGTTTCCTGGAGGGCGACTGTTGCGCCGCTGCTTGTTATCAGGCCCTGAAAAGCGTCAGGGCTTTCAGAGCGTCTAAAAGCCGAATCTTAACACACCCCGACGCCCTACCGCATCAGCACAATCTGCCCTGAAAACGGCTCTGAGAGCGCCTCACTCAATTTCCGTCAAATTATTGTCGATCCATCATGGCACGCATCTTTTCGGCATCCGGCTGCTCCACCACCCCGCGCTCAGTCACGATGACATCCACCAATGCTGCCGGCGTGATATCGAAAGCGGGATTCCAGGCGCTGGCGCCGGGCGCCGCCACCGGCTGCCCGCCGAGCTCCAGCACTTCCTGAGGTTCACGCGCTTCTATAGGAATGGAAGCCCCCGTGCTGATCGCCATGTCCACCGTCGACGCCGGAGCCACTACCATGAATTTCACACCGTGATGGCGTGCCAGTACGGCGGCGCTGTAGGTGCCGATTTTATTCGCCACATCGCCATTGGCGGCGATGCGGTCGGAGCCAACGATGACCCACTGCACCTTGCCCTGCTGCATCAGATGCGCCGCGGCACCGTCCACCAGCAAGGTCACCGGTATATTGTCCCGCACCAGTTCCCAGGCGGTGAGACGGGCACCCTGCAGCCAGGGTCGCGTTTCGTCGGCGAACACGCCCGACAATTTGCCGGCCGCCCAGGCGCTGCGAATCACACCCAGCGCAGTGCCGTAACCACCGGTGGCGAGTGATCCGGTATTGCAGTGCGTCAGCACCGCGTTGCCGGGCGAAATAAATGCCGCACCCCGTTCCCCCATCAGCAGGTTAGCGCGGATATCCTCGTCGTGAATGGCGCGCGCCTCGGCCAGCAGGACCGGCACCGGATCACCGGTGACGCCGGCGGCACAGGCCTTCATACGCGCTACTGCCCAGGCCAGATTGACTGCTGTCGGCCGCGCCTGCTGCAGGAAGCCCAGATCCGCCTCGAACCCCGTACGCCAGTCAGCTGGCAGTGCGGCATAGCGTTCGCGCGCCGCCAGCACCGCGCCGTAGGCCGCCGCCACGCCGATCGCCGGCGCGCCCCGCACCACCATGGAACGAATGGCTTCCGCCACCGCGGCGCTGTCATTCAGCACCAGATAATGCTCCTGTCGCGGCAGCAGGCGCTGGTCGAGCAGCCGTAAACCAGCTTCCTCCCAACTCACTGCGCGGATCGTGTCGTGCTTCGCCGTCATCTGTCATGTTCCCTGAATTCGTGTAAATCGCGGCACATTCAGTCGCTTAACCATCGACTGCTATTGCATCCCGAAGTGGATTGTACTTTACTCCGCACCTTTGATCCCTGCCTTGAGCGGCGGGTTCCGGACCCGAACAGAAAAGGATAACAAAATGGACAAATTAGCTGACCTTGAACTGGTTCAGAGTCTGCTGATTCTGTGGGCGATGAAAATCGCGGTCGCGCTTGCCATCTTCATCGTCGGGCGCTGGGTTGCGCTCTGGATTACCAGTTCGACGCGCAAGCTGATGCAGCGATCGAAGCTCGATCCGATGTTGATCGAGTTCCTCGGCAACATCCTCTATACAGTGTTGCTGCTGGCGGTAGTAATGGCGGCGCTCGATCACCTCGGCCTCCAGACGACTTCTTTGCTGGCCATTTTCGGCGCCGCGGGTCTGGCCATCGGGCTGGCTCTGAAGGACTCGCTGGGCAACTTCTCCTCCGGCGTCATGCTGATCATGTTCCGGCCCTTCAAGGTCGGCGATTTCATCGAGGCCGGCGGCGCGAGCGGGATCGTCGAGCAGGTGCGGATGTTCTCCACCACCCTGCGCACCGGCGATAACCGCGAAGTGACGGTGCCCAACGGCCAGATCTACGGTTCCATCATTATCAACTACTCGGCCCGTGACACGCGCCGTATCGATCTCGTGTTCGGCATTGGTTACGGCGATGATATCGCCACCGCAAAGCGCATCATTGCGGACATTATGGACGCGGATGAACGCATCCTCGCCGATCCGGCGCCGGCTGTAGCACTGGCGGAACTGGGCGAGAGCAGCATCAATTTCAACGTGCGTCCCTGGGTCAGGACTGAAGATTACTGGGCAGTACGCGCTGACCTGCTGGAAAAAGTCAAACTGGCCTTCGACGCCAACGGCGTGAGCATTCCGTTCCCGCAACGCGATGTCCACGTTTATAACATGGCGTCATGAGAGCTACCGATACGCTGATCCATGCGCGCTGGGTGGTGCCGGTCGAACCGGACAACCGGATACTCGATTACCATAGCATTGCCATCGATGACGGGCGGATCAGCGCGGTGCTGCCAAGCGCCGAGGCGCGCCAGTCGTTCCAGCCGCGTGTCAATCTGGAACTCGACGATCATTGCCTGATTCCGGGATTGATCAATGCGCATACCCACGCCGCCATGACTCTGCTGCGCGGCGTCGCTGATGACCTGCACCTGATGGACTGGCTGCAGAACCACATCTGGCCGGCCGAGCAGAAATGGACCAGCGAACAGTTCGTGCATGACGGCTCCCAGCTGGCTATCGCGGAAATGCTGCGCAGCGGCACCACCTGTTTCAACGACATGTATTTTTTTCCTGAAGCCACTGCAAAGATCGCCGCCAGCGGCACGATCCGGGCCTGCGTGGGGCTGATCCTGGTGGATTTTCCCACCACGTATGCAGACAGTCCCGACGCCTATTTTACCCGCGGCCTGGCGCTGCACGACAACTACCGGAATCACCCGCTGGTGAAGTGTGCTTTCGCGCCGCACGCGCCGTACACGGTGTCCGACGAGCCGCTTCGGCGGGTGCGGATGCTGGCGGATGAACTGGACCTGCCTGTTCACATGCACGTGCACGAAACCGCCAGCGAGATCAGCGACAGTGTCATGCAGACCGGCCAGCGTCCGCTGCAACGGCTGGCCGACCTGGGTCTGCTTTCGTCGGCATTGACTGCGGTCCACATGACCCATCTGAACGATGCCGAAATTCGTCAGCTGGCGGACAGTGGTGCCAGCGTGGTGCATTGTCCGGAGTCCAATCTCAAGCTGGCCAGCGGCTTCTGCCCCGTGCAAACGTTGATCGACGCCGGCATCAACGTGGCGCTGGGCACCGACGGGGCGGCCAGCAATAACGATCTCGATATGCTCGGCGAAATGCGCACCGCTGCGCTGCTCGGCAAAGCCGTCGCGGCAGATGCCAGTGCCCTGCCCGCTGACGTGGCGTTGCGCATGGCCACCCTCAATGGCGCGCGGGCGCTCGGGATCGCCGATGAGACAGGTTCTCTGACAGTCGGAAAATGGGCCGACATCTGCGCGGTGGATCTGGGCCGCATCGAGACCCAGCCGCTCTACGACCCGGTCTCGCAACTGGTCTACGCCGCGGGGCGCGAACAGGTTTCGGACGTCTGGGTGGCAGGACAACATGTCCTGAAATCGCGTGAACTCACCCACCTCGACATCAAGGACCTGCTACAGCGGGCCCGTGGCTGGCAAACCCGGATTTCAGCAGGTGATTCGAAGTGATGAATTCGGTATTGTACTGTTCATGAATGAGCCCACCCGCAATGTCGATCACGCCGAAATCAACAAGTTCGAACAGCTGGCTGCGCGCTGGTGGGATCCGCACAGCGAATTCAAACCGCTGCACGATATCAATCCGCTGCGCCTCGACTATATCGATGAGCGGGCGCCTCTGACAGGCACTCGGGTAATCGACGTCGGCTGTGGCGGCGGCCTGCTGTCGGAAGGCATGGCCTGCCGCGGTGCGACTGTCACCGGCATCGACATGGGCGAGGCGCCGCTCACGGTTGCACGCCTGCACCAGCACGAATCGGGGGTCAGTGTCGATTACCGGCAAATCACCGCCGAGGAACTGGCCGCGCAGCAGCCGTCGGCTTTCGATATCTGCACCTGTCTGGAAATGCTCGAACACGTGCCGGACCCGGCAGCGGTGGTACAGGCCTGTGCCGACCTGGTGAAGCCTGGCGGACAGCTGTTCTTCTCCACCATCAACCGCAACCCCAAGTCCTATCTGTTCGCCATTATCGGCGCCGAGTACCTGCTGCGAATGCTTCCGAAAGGCACGCATGAATTCCGCAAGTTCATCCGGCCGTCGGAACTGGAGCGCTGGGCGCGCGCCGCCGGACTGCAACTGCAGGATCTACGCGGCATGACCTACAACCCGCTGACCCGGGACTACAAGCTCGGCCGCGATGTCGATGTGAACTATCTCGCCTGGTTTCACAAGCCGGAATAGCCGTCGAATTCCGCCACAGCATGAGTCAACGTTTCGATACCGTCCTGTTCGATCTCGACGGCACACTGCTGGACACAGCACCCGATCTCGCCAATGCGCTGAATGCCGTGCTGGAAAGCAACGGACGCGCGCCGCTGCCGTTTGAACGCATTCGGCCAGTGGTGTCGCATGGCGGTGCGGCGCTGATCCAGCTGGGCTTTGAACTGGACGCCACGCACGTGGATTTCCCCCCGCTACGCCAGCAATTCCTCGATCACTACCAGCAGCATCTGGCTGAGCACACCCGGCTGTTTGCTGGCATGGAAGAGGTGCTGCTGCATATCGAGGCACAGGGTCTCACCTGGGGCGTGGTGACCAACAAGCCGGCATGGCTGACGGAGCCGCTGATGAAAGCGCTGCAGCTCGACAGGCGCGCGGCCGGCATCGTGTCGGGTGACACAGTGAAGCAGTGCAAGCCGCACCCTGCGCCGCTGTTGCACGCCTGCAAACTGATTGGCAGCACACCGCAGCGCTGCCTGTTCGTCGGCGATGCGCTGCGCGATATCCAGGCCGGCCTGAGTGCCGGCATGTCGACCCTGGTAGCGCTGTTCGGCTACATCCTGGAATCAGACTGCCCCGAATCCTGGGGCGCCGATGCGCTTATCGAGACACCGCAGGAAATCCTGCCCTGGCTGAAATAATCCGATGCAGCAGGTAAAATTCGAGCAACGCATGTTCGCGCCCTCGAAGATCGTCTGCGTGGGACGCAACTACATGGCGCATATCGATGAACTGGATAACGAAGTGCCGCAGCAGCCGGTTATTTTTCTCAAACCGAACTCGGCGATTGCGGCAGATCTTCTCGCAGGAGATGATGGTGATCGGCACTATGAAGGCGAGATCTGTTTTATCATCGTGAATGGCCAACTGGCGGGAGCGGGTTTCGGGCTGGACATCACCCGCCGCGCTCTACAGACGCAACTGAAAACGGCCGGCCTGCCGTGGGAGCGCGCCAAAGCCTTCGACGGCTCCGCACTATTCAGCGACTTCCATGGCATCGCAGGCGATCTGCATGATCTGCGCATTGAACTCGATATCAATGGCAGTGCCAGGCAGCGCGGCGACTATGCCCGGATGCTGCACAAGCCGGAACAACTTCTGAAAGACATCAGCAGTTTCATGACGCTGGAAGATGGCGACATCATCATGACCGGCACGCCCGAAGGCGTCGGCCCGATACTGCGCGGCGATCGTTACACCGGCCGGGTATGGCAAGGTGGAACGCTGCTGGCAGAACGCACCTGGCAAGCCAGGTAAATTCATACAACTTCTGGACAGGAAAACAATGGGATTAGTCGTTACAGCAGTACGCGAAGGACTCGGTCGAGTCATCGTCTTTGTCAATTACATCACCCGACCGGCCCAGGTGCCGCGTTCAGCCGAAGCGCAACGCGAGGCAGAAGCGGCTGCCGCCGGTCTCTCACTCTACCAGTTCTATGCCTGTCCGTTCTGCGTGCGCACCCGGCGCGCCATTCACCGGCTCAACATCCCGATCAGAGTGTGCGACGCACAGCATGACCAGACGCATCGCCAAACCTTGCTGAACGACGGCGGACAGATCAAGGTCCCGTGTCTGCGTATCGACGAAAACGGCGAAACGCGCTGGATGTACGAATCGGCAGCCATCATCGAGTATCTCGACCAGCGTTTCGACCCGTCGCAACAGCGCGCCGAAGAATCCTGACGCCAGGTTACGGCCGCGCGCTCAACCGGTACTCCAGGCCCGCGGCCGCTGCATTCCGGCAACCTTGCAGGCCTGTTTGACATAGCCGTAGGGAAACAGGCTGAACAGGTGTTTCTTTGCGGCTTTCTTGTCATAGCCGTAGACCTTCACAAGATGCTCGGTCACATGGCGCACATCCGGCGCTATCTTGTTGTCCAGCCAGTACTCGCGCATGAAATTGAGTATCTGCCAGTATTCATCAGTGAGCTCCAGCGCCTCTTCCTCGGCCAGCTTCACGGCCAGATCCGGATTCCAGTCTGCGGGATCGACGATGTAACCTTCAATGTCGCGCATCTGTCGGTTAGTGGCTTGCATATTGACCTCCATTCATTCAGTTCTGAGGCCACTATATTGGCCGCGCTTAATTCTGGTCAAACGATATTATTTGCTATCTAATATCGATTATTTCGATAGGTAAACCGATCCAAAGACAAAAATGGTGCAAATATGGATATTGAACAGGCACGAACTTTTCTCGCGATCACCGCCCACGGCAGCTTCCTCGAAGCCGCGGGGCAACTGCACCTGACCCAGTCGACCGTCAGCGCGCGCGTTCAACGACTTGAAGAAGAACTGGGTACCCGGCTGTTCATCCGCAATCGCTCCGGCGCCAGCCTGACCCATTCCGGCCGGCGTTTCCTGCAGCACGCCAAGCGACTGGTGCTGACCGCCGAGCAGGCGCGGCATGATGTCGGCTTGCCCAGCCGCTACCGCGCCACCATCCGCATCGGTGGCCGGATCGCCCTGTGGGAGAGCTTTCTGCCCCAGTGGGTCGGCTGGATGCGCCGCACTGCCGACGATATCGCGATCCGCAGCGAGATCGGGTTCGAAGAGGATTTAATGCGGCGCATGATCGAAGGCACACTGGACGTCGCGCTGATGTACACGCCGACCCACAGTCCAGGACTGATCGTCGAACACCTGTTCGACGAAACCCTGGTTCTGGTGAGCAGCCGACCGGACGATGTAAAACCCGGCGATGATTATATCTATGTGGAATGGGGCCCTAATTTCTATGCCCAGCATCAGCAGCATTACCCGGATCTCGAGCGGCCACCACAGATCGTAAACATCGGTTGGCTGGGCATCCAGCTGATCCTCAGCAACGGCGGCAGCTGTTTTCTGCCAGCGCGTATGGCCGAGCCTTTTATCAGCGCCGGTCACCTGTTTCGGGTGGCCGGTTCGCCCGAATATACTCATCCCGCCTACATGGTATACCCGCGCGAAACCGACAGCCCGGTACAGGAGCAGGCGCTGCAGGGGCTGCGGGAATTGAGCCGACAGGTGGGATAGAAACGGGTCGGCAATCTCTGGACAGCTCCCGATCATCCGACCAAACTTCGGAAATCAATCCGCAGGAGGATTTACACATGACAGACCGCGAACATGCACCGGATGCAAAAACTGAATACACGCGGCCGGCGGACGAGGAACTCAAAAGCCGTCTGACGCCGACGCAGTACCAGGTCACTCAGGAAGAAGGCACTGAACGGCCATACCAGAATGCCTACTGGGATGAACACCGTGAGGGAATCTACGTGGACATCGTCAGCGGCGAACCGCTGTTTTCATCGACAGACAAATTCGATTCCGGTACCGGATGGCCGAGCTTCACCCGGCCCCTCGACAAGGAAATGGTCGTGGAAAAACAGGATACAAAGATGTTCCTGCCGCGCACCGAAGTTCGCAGCCACCACGGCGACTCGCATCTCGGGCATGTGTTTGAAGATGGGCCCCAGCCAACCGGGTTGCGCTATTGCATCAACTCAGCCGCGTTGCGGTTCATACCCCGCGAGGAGATGGAGAAAGAGGGATACGGGCAATATATGGAAATCTTTCAGCGCAGCTGATCGACCGCTGTTCGCAGGGCGATGTAATGTGCGGCCAGAGCATGGCGCATTTTCGGGTCATCGCTGACGACCAGTCCCCAGATCATATGCCGGTTCATGCCCAGCCAGGCACTAAACTGTTCCTTCTTGCGCGCCTCTTCAATAAAGCGCTTGAACAGGCCGGCGCTCAGATCGATGGTCTGTTTGCGCGCTTCGGCATCAAGGTTTGAGGTAAAGGCCGCCGCCGCAACACCAAACACGCTGTCGTGCTGAATGTCATGGCCTTCCTTGCGCAAATGGGCGACCAGTGGCGAACTTCCGAGCATGACAAACATCAACAGGGCGATCTGCTCATCGATGTCATTAACTTCCGCGAGATGACCGGAAGCCATCAATGCCCGCAGCGCAATATCGAACAAAACCAGTCCCGCCTGTTCGTTGATCGGTGCAGCACCGATATCGCGGCCCTCGGGTGACTTCAGGCCACTGGCATAGACTTTGATAGCCTGCGTGAATTCGTCCGCCGGCGCTGAAGGCTCAGTCGGGGATGGGCGGAACAGCTTAAGCAGTCGGGTCAACATGCCGGGACCATACCATAATCTCAGGACGAGGCTGCCACCTTAAAGAGATTGCCACGCTGCGCCCATAGAACCCCTCCGGGGTTCATTACGGGTACCTCACCCTTCGGGTCGAGGCATCGCAATGACGGCTGTGCCATTTCACTGACTGCCGACGAAAAGCCGACGTCGCCAACCGGCATTTTCTGCTGCATCGCAACCCGCACGAATTCGTCGATGAGCTATAAGTTGTTGATACAGTTTCAATTGCGCCTGTTTGGCTATGATTGGCATCAGCCTTGCAACAACCACATCAACAGGATCCGATATGTTTTTGGTCCTCTGTGGCATGAGTCCGGTAAACGTTGAGCCCTAATATTTACTGAGCCATACCGGGCGGTTGTTGACATGGTGCGTAGGTCCGCAAGACGGAACTCCTGAAGTGTCACTCGGCCCATAAAGGTGCTTCGAACAGGTTCAACCGTTCGGACTCATGCCACAGGGGATCACAGAATGTGATTCCTGTTCGATCGACTCCTCTGACGCGTAATAGCGTTTTTAACCCCCGCCCATGTTGCGGGGGTTTTTTTGTCTGACACTAACGTGAACTTGCGAACACTTTCTTCAACAGCTCGGTGCTGCGCGCAACCGGATCTTCGCGAATGCGTTCCTCCTCCTGCGCCAGCTTCAGGAACAGACCGTCCAGTGTTTTGCCGACGATATACTGATCCAGATCGAGCCTGTCCATATCCGCGTACTGCGCTAACGGCCCGAGCTTGCCAGTCATTCTTTTATACGATGAGGTGACGCCGACCTCAGCCGTGGTGTCCTTGACAATGGGAAGGATAGCGTCGGTAAGCCGCGTCTCATTCTGTTCGCGGAAATATTGCGTCGCTGCGTCGTCCGGTCCATTGAGAATGCCCCTGGCATCTTTGAGCGACATGTTTTTGATAGTGTCAGCCAGGATCGCGGTTGTTTCAGGAACGGCTTTCTCAGCAGCGCGATTCATCGACATGATGAATTCATCAACGACTGCATCCTGCCCCACCGCCCGCAGGCCTCGCTCGACTTTTTCCAGAGGCCCGGGCAACGGAATCTTCACTGCCTCGTCATTCAGGAATCCGCCCTTTTTTCCGAGCAGACTGGTGGCCCGTTCAATACCCACATGCAAAGCTTCTTTCAAACCGGAAACGATTTCATCCTGGGAAAGTTTTGTTGCATCGACACCGGTCGGCGTTCCTGTCGGTAATACGTCCTCGATTTTCTGGCGCCAATCGCTCCACGCTGCCAGCAGCGCCGGACTGCTGACCAGCAAGAG
>JAGXGS010000081.1 GCA_024636585.1 Thiogranum sp.
TCGATTCGTGATCTCGACAAGAAACACAACTTCAGCCTGTTATGCCGCGACCTGTCCGAAATCGCCACCTATGCACGGGTGGACAACACCGCCTATCGCTTGCTGAAAGCCTATACGCCGGGTCCCTATACCTTTCTGTTGCGTGCCACCGCCACAGTGCCGCGGCGCCTGCAGCACCCCAAGCGCAAGACCATCGGCATTCGCGTGCCCGATCATGCAGTGATCACGGCTCTGCTCGCGGAACACGGACAACCGCTCATGAGTTGTACGTTGATTCTGCCCGACAAGGATCTGCCCGAGACCGACGCCTGGGAAATTCGCGAACAGCTCGAAGGTCGCGTCGACCTGATCGTGGACGGCGGCAGTTGCGGGCTGGAGCCGACCACGGTCATCGACCTGGTTGAATCATCACCGCTGGTGTTGCGCCAGGGCAAGGGTCCGGTCGAGGGCCTGCTGTAGCATGAGTCACAGGTAAATTTTCATTATGCAGATCACTCTAATGCAACAAATCGCCGCATGGCTGCTGCCGGTGCTGCTTGCAATCACCGTGCATGAAACAGCGCATGGCTGGATGGCGCGCCGCTTCGGCGACCGTACGGCACAGATACTCGGGCGCCTGACGCTGAATCCGATCAAGCATATCGATCCCATTGGAACCATCCTGGTGCCAGGTCTGATGCTACTGATGCCCGGAGCCTTCATATTCGGCTGGGCGAAGCCGGTGCCGGTGGACTGGCGCAATTTCGCCCGTCCCAAGCAGGACATGGCATGGGTGGCACTGGCCGGTCCGGCTTCGAACCTGTTGATGGCGCTTGGCTGGGCGCTGGCGGTGCGCGTTGCATTGCTGTTACCGGATAGCTGGCTGGGCGTGCCATTGTTGCTGATGGGCGTTGCCGGTATCCTCATCAACACCATTCTGATGGTGTTGAATCTGCTGCCGTTGCCGCCGCTGGACGGTGGCCGCGTGCTGAGTGGCGTACTACCCCCAGCCTATGCGCGGCAGTTCGCGCGCATAGAGCCCTATGGCCTGTGGATACTGATTGCGCTGTTGGTGACTGGTGTCCTGGGCGTGCTACTGGCACCGGCTATCAGCCTGGTGCTGCGCATGCTGATCGGCATTGCCGGTATGAATGCCGGCTATTTCCAGATGGTGCAGCGCGCGCTGTTTTCCTGATCCGGATCTGAAACGAGGAGTTTATCGACGGTGACAGTCCCAACACACAACCGCGTGCTATCGGGCATGCGGCCGACCGGCAAGCTGCATCTGGGCCACTATCACGGCGTGCTGAAGAACTGGATAACTCTGCAGCACGAATACGAATGCTATTTCTTCGTCGCCGATTATCACGCTCTGACCACCCATTACGAAGAGCCGCAGATCATTGGTGCCAGTGTCATGGACATGGTGATCGACTGGCTGGCGGCCGGCGTCAATCCGTCCAACGCGCGACTTTTTGTGCAGTCAGCAGTGCCGCAGCATGCGGAGCTGCACCTGCTGCTGTCGATGCTGACGCCGCTCGGCTGGCTGGAGCGGGTGCCGAGCTACAAGGACCAGCAGGAAAAGCTGCGTGAGCGCGACCTGGCGACCTACGGGTTCCTCGGCTATCCATTGCTGCAGAGCGCCGACATCCTCATATACAAGGCCGGGCTGGTGCCGGTGGGTGATGACCAGGTGGCGCACGTGGAGCTGACGCGCGAGGTGGCCCGGCGCTTCAATCACCTGTACGGGCGCGAACCCGACTTCGAAGACATGGTGATGGCGGCGGTCCGGAAGATGGGCAAGAAGAACGCGAAGCTGTACCGAGAAGCGCGCAAGCGTTACCAGGAACAGGGCGACCAGGAAAGTCTGCAGCACGGCCGCGCGTTGCTGGACTCGCAGGTCAATCTTTCCATGGGGGATCGTGAACGCCTGTACGGCTATCTGGAGGGCAGCGGCCGGATCATTCTGCCGGAGCCGCAGGCGCTGCTGGCGCCGGCCTCGAAAATGCCCGGCACCGACGGACAGAAAATGTCCAAGTCCTATAACAATACGATCAGCCTGCGTGAAGATCCCAGGGTGATCGAACAGAAGCTCCGTACCATGCCGACCGATCCGGCGCGGGTGCGACGCAACGACCCGGGCGACCCGGCGAAGTGCCCGGTGTTCCAGCTGCACCGCGTGTACTCGGACGATGCGCGGCGCGACTGGGTCGTGGAGGGTTGCACCACTGCCGGCATTGGCTGCCTGGACTGCAAACAACCGGTGATCGATGCGGTGCTGGCCGAGCTGGCACCGCTTCGCGAGCGCGCCAAAGAATTTGAGCAGGACCCGCAACGCGTGCGCAATATTTTGCAGGAAGGCGCTGAGGCGGCGCGCGATAGCGCAGATGAGACAATGAAAGAAGTTAAGGCTGCAATTGGTTTAAATTACTAGAAAAAGTTCCAGGCGCATGACTGGAATTCCGGTGCGCGTCTCGCATTTTTGCGGCGCGCTGCGGCGGTTTCCATTCACGCATCAGGCGTCTACAATGCGCTAACCCAGATGTGAGTTCACTGCATGACCGATACGCCATTGCCGATTGAAGCGGAACCACAGCAAGCGGAAATGCCGTTCGCCTATGTGCAGGGTGAGGCAGTCACAAGTTTACCCAAAGATCTTTATATCCCGCCGGACGCGCTGGAAGTTTTCCTCGAAGCGTTCGAGGGACCGCTCGATCTGCTGCTGTACCTGATCCGGCGTCAGAACCTCGATGTACTGGATATTCCGATTGCCGAAATCACCCGGCAGTACATGGACTACATCGGTCTGATGCATGAAATGCGTCTGGAACTGGCGGCGGAGTATCTGGTGATGGCGGCGATGCTGGCGGAGATCAAGTCGCGGATGCTGCTGCCGCGTGCTGCGGACATCGAGGAAGAGGATGATCCGCGCGCCGAACTGGTTCGCCGGTTGCAGGAATACGAGCGTTACAAGCAGGCCGCGGAAGACATCGATGAACTGCCGCGTGTGGATCGGGATGTGTTTCCGGTGGCGCTGGAAGCGCCCGAGCGCCAGGTGCTGAGCCGACCTCCGGAAATCAGTCTGCAGGAGTTGCTGCTGGCCGCCAAGGCAGCCATGACCCGCGCGGAAATGTTTTCCCATCACCACGTGCAGATGGAACCGCTGTCGGTGCGCGAGCGCATGTCGATCGTGCTGGAGCGGATCGGTGCCGGTGATTTCATCGAGTTTGGCCGGCTGTTCGCACCCGAAGAGGGGCGCATGGGCGTGGTCGTATCGCTGCTGGCAGTACTGGAGCTGATCAAGAGTTCACTGATCGAACTGGTGCAATCGGAACCTTTCGCGCCCATTTATATTCGCGCCGCGCGCGCCACGGTGCTGGATGCGGATGACGAGGCACCGCAGGCTGCTGCCGGCGGCGAGGCCTGAAAAAAACCGGATCTGAAACATGAGTGAAAAAAGCCTTAAACACATCATCGAAGCGGTACTGCTGGCTGCCGGACAGCCATTGACGCTGGACAAGCTGCTGGGCGTGTTCGACGAATTCGACCTGCCGGAACGCGACGCGATCCGCGCCGCAATTGCCGAACTTCAGGAAGAATACTCGGAGCGGGGTATTGAACTGGTCGAGGTCGGCAGCGGCTACCGCATACAGGTCCGTCAGAACATGGAACCCTGGGTGTCGCGCCTGACCGAAGAACGGCCGGTGCGTTATTCGCGCGCGCTGCTGGAGACTCTGGCACTGGTGGCCTACCGCCAACCGATCACCCGCGGCGAAATCGAGGACATCCGCGGCGTCAGTGTCAGCACCTCTATCATGAAAACCCTTCAGGAACGCGAGTGGGTGAGGATCGTCGGTCACCGTGACGTGCCCGGACACCCGGCGATTTACGGTACCACCCGCCAGTTTCTCGATTACTTCAATCTGCAGGGCCTCGACGATCTGCCGACCCTGATGGAATTGCGCGACATCGACAGCATTAATGCCGAACTGGACCTGGGAATGCCAGGCGAGATGGGCAAAAAACTGCTGGACGAGGACGCGAGTGATGAAGACTCCGAAGAAGACGATGGCGATCCGGATGATTCCGCCCGAGCGGTGCAGGTGCCGGTCGACAGCTCCGAAACCGGCGGCATTCTGCACTGAGTGATGCGGCGCGGTTTTGTCCGCGTCACGGCCGCAGGTTTCCGCTACAATCCCCCCATGCAAGAACGACTTCAAAAATTGCTGGCGCGCGCCGGCCTTGGTTCCAGACGTCAACTGGAGGACTGGATCCGTGAAGGGCGGGTCGAGGTGGATGGCAAACGAGCCGAGCTTGGCCAGAAAGTCAGCGGGCGTGAACGCATCGTCGTAGATGGAAAACGCGTGCAGCTGAATCCGGATGTCGAGGCAGGACCGGAAGTGCTGGTCTATCACAAGCCGATCGGAGAAGTGTGCACGCGAGATGATCCCGAGCGGCGGCCAACGGTTTATCACGCTCTGCCAAAGCCGCAGCAGCAGGGTCGCTGGATCAGCATCGGCCGGCTCGACATCAATACCTCGGGCCTGCTGTTGTTCACCACCGATGGTGAGCTTGCGCATCGGCTTACCCATCCCTCACACGAAATTGAACGGGAATATGCCGTGCGTCTGCTTGGCGAGGTCGATATGCCGATGCTGGAACGTCTGGTGGAAGGTGTGGAGCTGGATGATGGTCCGGCAAGATTCGTGGCCATCGAGGAATCGGGCGGCAGCGGCGCCAATCGCTGGTTTCATGTCATTATCAAGGAAGGCCGCAATCGCGAAGTGCGTCGTCTTTGGGAATCGCAGGGCATCACGGTCAGCCGTTTGAGCCGCGTGCGCTACGGGCCGGTGGTGCTGGAGCGCAGTCTGCGCCCGGGCCAGTCGCGTCTACTCGATCACCAGGAAAAGAAGCGGCTGTATCAGGCCGTCGGTCTGGGGGCGGAGAAGCCACCCGCGCCCGCCGTAAAGCCGTCCCGGAGTTCAGCCGCACCCGCCCGCAAGGCGCAACGCGAAGCACCGTCACGCGGTCCCGCCGGACCGGCCAGAAAAACCCGCACCAGGCGGGGATAGGTCGTCCCGCCGGCTCGGAATCAGAGCACCAGCACCAGCTTGCCACGTGTGTGACCACTCTCGATCTGCCGATGTGCCGCGGCGGCTTCTGACAGCGGATAGCTTTTGTCGACATCGATACTGAGCTTGCCCTGGTCGGCAAGCTCTGCACAGCGGTCGAGGATTTCGCCATGATGGGCGCGCGCCTCCGGCAGGTCGAAGAGCATCGGTGTCAGCATCAGTTCGAAACCGACGCGCAGATTGCGGTTGCGTGCTTCTGTCCAGTCGATATCCGGACCCGGATCGAGCAGTGTGACCAGCGTTCCGTAGTGGGCCATGGTTTTCATGCTCTCCTGGAATACCAGGCCGCCCATGATATCGAGGACGACATCCACGCCCTTGCCGGCGCTCCAGTCGCGCACCGCATCGATCAGGTTCTGCTCATGATGATTGATCACGCAATCGGCGCCGAGCGAGGTTGCGAACTGGGCGTGTTCGGCGCTACCGACCGTGGTGCAGACCTGCGCACCGGCGTGCCGGGCAAGCTGGATAGCAACATGGCCGACACCGCCGGCGCCGCCATGGATCAGTACGCGCTGGCCAGGTTGCAGGTTGGCGCGGTCGAACAGCGCTTCCCAGGCAGTAATCAGTACCAATGGCGCAGCGGCAGCCTGTTCGAAGGACAGTGCAGCGGGTTTGAGACGTGCCACATTCGCAGCGACTGCGCTGTATTCGGCATAGTTGCCTGGCTCCCGGCCCAGTCCGCCATTACAGAACCAGACAGCATCACCCGGGGCCAGCCGGTCGACCCCGGTGCCGACCGCTGTGATGGTTCCGGCGCCGTCGCAGCCGGGAATCGCCGGCAGCGCGTCCGGAAACAGCAGGCCGCGGCTGCGCAGTTTGGCGTCGACGGGATTGACCCCGGCGGCGTGTAAACGCACCAGCACCTTGCCGGCTTGCGGCTCCGGTTGCGGAACCTCGACCAGCTTCAGTACCTCGGGCGCGCCGATTTCAGTCATCTGTATTGCTCGCATGTCAATCAGTCTCCGTTGCTTGAATGGGCCGGCACAGGGTGACAAACCGGGCGCGTGAAGTCATGCTATGCGCTTTTGTCGGGAGTCAGTCGTCACACTATGTCCAGAAAGATAAGCCGTACCGATGCCGCCCTGCAATGGCGCCGTACCAAGATCATAGCGACTCTGGGACCTGCTTCGAGCTCTCCGGCGATGATCAGGAAATTGCTCGACTCCGGTGTCGACCTGGTGCGTATCAATATGTCGCATGGCGATCATGAGACACACCGCAAAACCATAGAAGACGTGCGTCGCATCGCTGGCAAGACTCGCCGCCATATTGGCATACTGGTCGATCTGTGCGGCCCGAAAATCCGCGTAGGACGTTTCGAACAGGGCCGCATCGAACTGCGGCGCGGCGCGCATGTCACGCTGACCACGCGCAAGCTAGTCGGCAGCGACGGGATGATTCCCTCGCAGTACGCGGCGCTGCACAAGGACGTCAAGGTCGGCGAGTGCATCCTGCTCGACGATGGCAAGCTGGAACTGCGTGTGCAGGCAGTCAACGGCACCGAACTCACCTGCAAGGTGATCGAGGGCGGCACCCTGTCCGACAACAAGGGTATGAACCTGCCCAACTCGCAACTGTCGACTGCCGCACTCACCGCCAAAGATCGGAACGACGTGCGTTTCGCTATCGAGATGAATGTGGATTTTGTGGCACTGAGTTTCGTACGCGCAGCCAAAGACGTGCAGCAGCTGATTCGCTACATGAAAAGCCAGGGTCGCATTCTTCCGGTGATCAGCAAGATCGAACGCCCGGAGGCGCTGGAGTGTATCGATGCCATCATGCAGGCATCCTATGGTCTGATGGTGGCGCGTGGTGATCTCGGTATCGAATTGCCGGCCGAAAAAGTTCCGCTGATCCAGCGCGACCTGACCCGCAAGGCTCGCCAGCACGGCGTGCCCATTATCATTGCCACACAAATGCTCGAGTCCATGATGCAGAATTCGCGCGCCACCCGCGCGGAAGTCGGTGATGTGGCCAGTGCCGCGTTAATGAGCGCCGATGCGGTCATGCTGTCGGGTGAAACCGCAGCCGGCAAGTATCCGCTGCAGGCGGTGCGCACTATGGATCGCATTCTGCGCGAGGTGGAGAACAGCCAGTGGCATGATGGCCGCTTTGCCGCCGAGCCGATTGCCGATCGCGGTCACAAGCTGCATTTTATCCGCGAGTCGATGGCGCACGCTGCGGTTCAACTGACCAATGACCTGGACGTCGACGCCATCATCGTGCCGACCGACACCGGCACCACCGCGCGCATC
The DNA here is from genome assembly GCA_024636585.1 of Thiogranum sp. Lineage (GTDB taxonomy): Bacteria > Pseudomonadota > Gammaproteobacteria > DSM-19610 > DSM-19610 > Thiogranum. Next base: position 7,370 of record JAGXGS010000081.1, read on the forward strand.
ATGGCTGCGCACCGTCCATTGCCGCCGGCAGTGGGTGCCTGCGCCGATGAGCGGGTATGTCGGCAGATGACTCTGCACTGGGGTATTGTGCCGGTGCAGGTCGACGCCGCCGATGTCGTCGACTGGCGACATATGTGCGAGATTATTGCGCAACAGAGTCATCTTGCGCAGGCCGGGCACGATATTCTGCTGGTGTCAGGTTTCAATTATGATCCGGACAAGAACGAGCCGGTCTTGAAACTCATGCACCTGTAGCTGTGGCGATGCCTCTTCCCCAGCAAGACCTTGTGATTATCGGTGCCGGTGTATCCGGTTCCGCGCTGTTGTATCAGGCGGCGCGCTATACCGATCTCCAGCACATTGCGATCATTGAAA
>JAGXGS010000082.1 GCA_024636585.1 Thiogranum sp.
AGACATGTCGAGCTGCAAATGGGTCTTCCCGGCAAGATTCAAAGCCGGAACCTATGGCTGGAAGGCGTCGAGTCTCGCGTGCCAGCGGCTTCGCGAGGCGGTTTCCGAGATCAAGAAGGTCGCGAAAAAAGACCCGATTTCCGGAGCAGAGGGCGCTGTTCGTTTGATGGAAAAACTCTGGCCAGCCCTGGAGCATGTGGACAGTTCCAGCGGTGCTTTGGGGGCGGCCGTCAACAGGACGCTGGATGCGCTAATTCCCATTATCAGCAAGGCACCAGCCGACGAAAAGACGCGCGGCACGTGGCTTGATCGGCTCTGGCGAGCCATGGCGGACGATGGTGTCGACTACCTCAGCCCGGTGGGTGACCGCTGGGGTGAACTCTGTGGCTCGGCGGATGTCGCCGGGAGATGGGCCGATGAACTGGTCGCGACGCTCCGGGCCCGCTGGGGAGATCCGAATCCGGGCGGCTATTTCAACGGTGCGACGGCCTGTTTGTCCTGCCTTCTGGTGACAGGCCGGTACCAGGAATTGCTCGATCTGTTGGAATTTCCCCGACATTCGTTCTGGCATTACCGACGCTACGGCGTAGAGGCGCTCCTTGCCCTGGGCAGGAAGACAGACGCCCTCCGGTATGCCGAGGCCTCGCGGGGGTTGAACGAGCCGGATGCCGCGATCGACCGGACCTGCGAGGCGATCCTGATCTCCTCCGGCCTGCATGAGGAGGCCTACCAGCGCTATGGATTGAGTGCTGCCGTGGGCAATTCCTTTCTCGCCCGGTTTCGCGCTGTCGCAAAGCGCTATCCGATGAAGGACCCGTCACAGATACTTGCCGACCTCATTGCCACGACCCCGGGCGAGGAGGGCAAGTGGTTTGCAACGGCGAAGCAACTCAAGCTTTACGATCTGGCGCTGGAGTTGGCGAACCGGACCCCCTGTGATCCGAAAACGCTGACACGGGCGGCAAGAGATTTTCTCGACAGGGAGCCGGCATTCGCCCTTGGTTCCGCCATGGCCGCACTTCACTGGTTGAATGAGGGCTGGGGTTACGAAGTGACCAGCGCCGATGTGGTAGAAGCCTATGACCGCGCAATGGATGCCGCGGCCCGGTTGAATAACATAGATGCTGTAACCGGACAGATAATGCAGCTCGTCGAGTCGAGTGAAAGCACGTCGGCGCGGTTCGTTCGGCAGTCCTTGCGCAGTGTTATTGCGCCGGAATTTTCCGGTGAGTGATCGCACCGCGGTCCAGCCGGGCGTGGATATAAATGACTGGAATACGAGTTAATCATGGCGAGCGATGAATGAGGTCAGCTGAATCTCCGAAATCGCCCGCAGCACAGGCAATCCCCGGCCTCCCCTTGGGGACGCCAATGCAACAGACTAAAGCCCGGCTCTCGCGCCGGGCTTTTTCGTTTTCCGGTCAACTTGACAAACACAGCAATGACGGCCGCCTTTCTGGTTCATTCCGTTATGCGACCACGTGTCGGGGGAAGGCGAAGTCAGCAGGTTCCCATTCCTCTGGTCGGTTCGCCGCGCGTCAGGATTAAGGCGCCATCGCCTGAAACTGTCTGCTCTACCATATGACTCACTGGCGACGGGGGGTTCACGAAGGAGACCGGCGCGTTCAAACGAGCGGTTGTGCAACCAAAAACCATGGAATATGTGGGGCCGTATATGCTTCGGCTGGCATTGGGCCATAGAAGTATCGAAACGAAACCACTAGCAGGTCTGCAGTCCGTTCCTCCAATAACTACTACTTATCGCGGCATAACTATAAATAGCCGTAAGCAAAGGAATTTTGTCTATGTTCGGCAGTTTCTTTATACTGACCGGCGGGCTGATCCAAGGATACGCTGGCGATTACCATACTTGAGGATAACTAAATGTTCATAAGCAACCCCTTTTCCGAGCTTTCGGCGTCTATATCACCGACAATCATGCAGGCTTACATCATCTTGATGGTCCTGCTGGTAGTCGGCGGGACGATACTTGACATGATTCATAAGAAGAGCGCTCAGTACTTTTTTGAAAATGCAAAAAAAGCGAAGAGAAGCGCAAAACGTTCAGTAAGTACCGGTGAAAAAGCATCGATCGCTGTTAAAGTATTGATGAACGAAGTGCTAACATCTGGCGAGTTCTGCAATACACGACGCAGGCTTTCCCATCTGTTGACCATGTATGGCTTCATCCTGTTCGTCATCACTACCGCCATTATGATTTTTGGCTATCCCACGCCCGCGACATCGACACCCGCGATCCTGCCACTGCTTTGGCATATCGGCGCACTGATGCTGGCTGTTGGGGGATACTGGTTCTGGTTCTTTATTCGGGTTGATGTGTCGGCGGAAGGCGTTCCCTGGTATCGCGTCGAACGAGCGGATCTGTTTATTCTGTCGCTGTTGACAACTGCAACGTTTGCATTGCTTTGGTCCTTTACGCAGTCGACCGGCATTGCCGGATGGTCAACCCTGTTCCTTGTCTTGTTCATCATCTCAAGCACAACGCTTTTTGCCAGCGTAATGTGGTCGAAGTTCGCCCATATGTTCTTCAAGCCCGCCGCTGCTTTCCAGAAGCGTGTCACTCGCGCAGATGGTTCTAAAGAAAATCTGCCTAAAGATTATGATTTGACGGATCCTGAAGTGCAGAGACTGTTTCCGGATATCCCGGAATACATGGGTAAAAAGCCCGCCTACATGGGACCTGGTATCAGGCGTGAGTCAGCAGACCACTACTAGCATTTATTCAACTATTTTCTAAGTTAAAGAGAGAACATCATGCCAACATTCGTATATATGACTCGCTGCGATGGCTGTGGACAGTGTGTTGATATCTGCCCATCTGACATCATGCATATTGATAAAACGCTACGTCGTGCTTACAACATTGAACCCAATATGTGCTGGGAATGTTACTCCTGTGTAAAGGCCTGCCCGCATCAAGCAATTGATGTCCGTGGTTATGCCGATTTCGCGCCACTGGGCCACTCGGTACGTGTGCTTCGTGATGAAGAAAAAGGCACGATCGCCTGGCGCATCAAGTTCCGTAACGGCAAGAAAGATATGGAGCTGCTGGCGCCTATCACGACCAAACCATGGGGCACAGGCTATCCTGATTTAGCTCAGGCACCTACGCCAAGTAAAGAAATGCGTAGCAGTGAGCTACTGTTTAACGAACCCAAGTATGTGCGCATGGATGACGGCGATTTGCCTACGCTGGAATCAAATGGCCTGGAAATTAAAGAAGGGGTGTATTACTAATGGCCTACAAGACAATTATTGAAGACGATATCGATATCCTGGTGGCCGGTGCCGGCCTCGGCGGCACAGGCGCCGCCTTCGAAGCAAGATATTGGGGCAAAGACAAAAAGATCGTCATTGCCGAAAAAGCCAATATTGATCGTTCGGGTGCAGTCGCCCAGGGTCTGTATGCCATTAACTGTTACATGGGTACCCGCTTCGGCGAGAACAACCCGGAAGATCACGTACGTTATGCACGTATCGACTTAATGGGTATGGTGCGTGAAGATCTGGCATTCGATATGGCGCGTCATGTTGACTCCTCAGTTCACAACTTCGAAGACTGGGGTCTGCCGATTATGCGCAACACGAAGACCGGCGCGTATCTGCGTGAAGGTCGCTGGCAGATCATGATTCATGGTGAATCATACAAGCCTATCGTTGCCGAAGCCGCCAAGAAATCAGCGGATAAGGTCTTCAACCGTGTCTGCGTAACCCATCTGTTGATGGATGATGCTAAAGAGAACCGCGTCGCGGGTGCTGTTGGTTTCAACGTACGTACCGGTAACTACCACGTATTCAAAGCAAAGACTGTTATCTGTGGCGCCGGTGGCGCGTCCAACATCTTCAAACCACGTTCAGTGGGTGAAGGCGCAGGTCGTGTCTGGTACGCACCCTGGTCATCGGGTTCTGCTTATGGTCTTATGATCGAAGCTGGCGCGAAAATGACGCAGATGGAAAATCGTATCGTACTGGCCCGTTTCAAAGACGGTTATGGCCCGGTTGGTGCTTACTTCCTGCATCTTAAGACCTATACCCAAAATGCTTACGGCGAAGAGTACGAATCCAAGTGGTTCCCAGCTCTGCAAGAACTGGTCGGTAAAGAATACCTGGATCCGGAAGCGTCTCACACGACTCACCGTCCAATTCCAACCTGTTTGCGTAACCATGCCATCATCAGCGAAGTGAATGCGGGCCGTGGTCCGATTCACATGGTGACCATGGAAGCCTTCCAGGATCCGCATCTCGAAGAAATCGGCTGGCACAACTTCCTCGGTATGACGGTTGGTCAGGCGGTGCTCTGGGCTGCAACTGACGTGGATCCGAAATACGAGAACCCTGAATTAACCACTTCCGAGCCCTATGTCATGGGTTCACACGCAACCGGTTGTGGTGCATGGTGCTCAGGTCCTGAAGACGTCTCACCGCCGGAGTACTACTGGGGCTATAACCGCATGACCACCATTGAAGGTCTGTTTGGTGCAGGTGACGCTGTCGGTGGTACACCGCACGCATTCTCATCAGGCTCTTTCACTGAAGGTCGTCTGGCTGCCAAGGCTGCCTGTAAGTACATCGACGATGGCAAGGCCGAAGGCATCCGGGTTTCGAACGAGCAGATTGAACGCCGTAGAAAAGAAATCTACAAGCCTATGGAACACTACACTGTAAACCGTAACGAAATTGTTGCTGGTTCTGTTAACCCGAACTACATCAACCCGCGTCAGGGTCTGGATCGTTTGCAGAAACTGATGGATGAGTATTGTGGTGGTTTCGGTGTTAACTACATGACCAACGACAAGCTGCTCCACATCGGTCTTAAGAAGATGAAGGCGCTTGAGGAAGATCTGGATAAAGTTGCTGCTTCAGATATCCATGAACTGCTACGTGCCTGGGAACTGAAACATCGCTTCCTGACTTCTGAGAGTGTATTCCAGCACACCCTGTTCCGTAAGGAGACTCGTTGGCCTGGTTATTACTACCGTGGTGATGCCATGAAGCTGGATGATGCGAACTGGCACGTATTAACCGTTTCTCGTCGTGATCCCAAGACTGGCGAATACACCATGGAGAAGGCACCTCTGTATCACCTGGTAGGTGATATCGAGGATAAAGACCTGGCTAAACTGAAAGCGGAAGGACACCACTAAAGCAAATAAATGCCTGGTTTACTGTAATTGTAAATCAGGCTATTTATGATTTATTTGCATTAATAAAGGACTGACATGTTTTGTGTTGGTCCTTTTTTTCTTAAAAAACATAACCGTTATTTAATGAGTTTTTGGTTATTATGAATATTATTGAAAAAACTGATGAAGAGATTTTAGAGTTGGCGCATCCAATGTGGGCTGATCTTGTTAAGTACTCGAATGAAGGGAATTACGGTGCTTTCACGCGTAATTTTTCGTCTTCACTTATTCAGGGTGCAAACGAAGTTGAAATGGGTAAGCAGTTTGCAAGAAGCGATCTGGCGAAAAACCTGTCAGAAGATTACACCTATCTTGGTATGATACGCCGAGGTGAATATGTCACTGTTCTGTATAAAGTGATTAACAAGAAGAATAAAGGTGAATGGCTGGGCCGGTTGGTGCTCGGTTATGAGAAAGACAGAGTCAGAATCTTTGGTGCTACTTTGTTTTAAGGTAGACTGTTTTAATGCGGTATTAGCTACAACAGGTTTTATTAGATATGTCAGATATCATTGAAGACGAAAAATTCGTTGAACTGAATTATAAGGTCGTCGATGACAAAACCGGCGATGTGCTGGTCACTGTAGACTACCCCCTGGGTTATGTGCATGGTGTCAACGATGTCATGTCAGAAGAAGTGACTAAGCATCTTTATGGTAAAAAAGTCGGTGACATCATCGAAGTGCCGATTGATACCAAGTTGTTATATGGCGAAAGAGACGAATCACTGGTGTTTACTGATCACATCGACAATGTTCCCGAAGAGTTTCGAGAGATCGGCATGACCATCACCATGGAAAATGAAAAAGGTGAACCCAGAGATTTTATCGTCACGCGTTTTGATGACAAAACATTAACAATCGATGGCAACAACCCGCTGTGTGGTAGAGACGTCACCTTCATGGTGGAGGTGTTATCTATACGCGAAGCGACCGATGAAGAAATCGAGCTTGGTGGTGCGGTTGATGCTGATCCTGAATTGCATGAAATACTCGATCGGGCACAATGAAATACTCAACTCCTTATATTTTCCACCCTGACAACAGGGCGCTGGAAACAGCAATAGCCAGGGCTGTAGCCATGCTGGGCGGCGACTTTGCCGAAGCGGCAAGACCGGATACCGGCGTGACCACAGCGGATAATTTTCTGCACACGCGTGGCAATTTCGAACAACAGCGTTTCAGTACCAATATCCTGACAAGTGCACGTGAGGCGATTGAGGCTTTCCTGACTGATAACAAACGTGAACAGGCGCCCAGGGCCTGGGCGGAAACCCAGAATATCCTGGGTAATATCCTGGCGGCAATGGCTCAGCAGCAACACGATACTGCATTGTTTGAACAAGCCATCGAGTGTTTTAACCATGCACTGGAAGAATTCAGTCAGGCGGATTCGCCGCTGGATTGGGCGGAGACACAGGCCAACCTGGGTACGGCGCTGCAGGCATTGGGTAGACTGCAGTCTGATACAAAATGTCTGCATAAATCAGTTGATGCTTATACATCCGCGTTAGTGGTGTATTCAAAAAAAGAAACTCCGGAACAATGGAAACTGGTCATGCTTCAACTGGGTGCGACTTTACATACCTACGCGACACTTTTAAAAGGTAACCGCACATTTCAGAAATCTGTTGTTGCCTATAAGAATGCCATAGCTGAACTCGATGCCGATAACTACCCGTTTGAGTTAACGGCCGCGCACAATAATTGTGGCGCTGTGCTGCATAATCTGGCTGAATCTGAAGGAAATGCTGAGCGCCTGCAAGAGGCGATACGGTCATACGAGACCGCGTGGCAAGTCTGCATGGAGCAACAACAACCGATTCACCTGGCAGTGCTTTGCCGGGTCAATAAGACCACTGCACAAAGCTGTCTGGCTGAGCTAACCCAAGATACTGCTCTTGCTGATGAAGTGGCAGATGAATTTGAATTGATTATTGAGTGCTTTCCGCATGCGCTGCAACCACTGTGTTTGAAACATTGTGCGGAACGGCTGAACAAGATGCGGACAATGGCAGCAGCGGCTTCTGCCTGACAAGTTAATTAGGAAGAGGGTTTTCGAGTTGTTGTCTGAAGAAAAACAGGAAAAAAAACGCGATCCGAATAATCCATGCCTGCTTTGTAAGGACCCGCGAGGGGTGAGCTTGAATAACGAACTGGCTTACAGCGCGCGTGATAGTTACGCAGTGAGCCCGGGGCATACCCTGATCATCCCGCGTCGTCATGTCGCCAGCTTTTTCGACCTGACGCCCGATGAGATCAACGCCTGTATGGAGCTGGTCAATGAGGAGCGCAATGCGCTGGATGAGGAACTTAAGCCGGATGGCTACAACATCGGCGTGAACGTGGGGCCGGCAGCCGGACAGAGTATCTTGCATGCCCATATTCACCTGATTCCGCGTTATAAGGGTGATGTCGAAAACCCGCAGGGGGGGGTGCGCCATGTGCTCCCTAAAAAGGCGTATTACACACGTTAGTTAGTTAATGTATAATTTCGTCAGTTTTAGTGGGAGGGGCTGGCATAGTTTTGAATTCCTTCCATTTTCAATTAGTTAGGAGATAAGAATATGAGCGCTGCACCATTTACCAGACCTAAGGTTCCCGACGGTGTCACGGAGTATGTGACAACCACCCAGAACGAGATCGTACCTGGCAAGTTTCATGTTGGTTACACCACCACGTGGAAACCGTTCCAGAAAGAAGTGCCTTACCAGACCCCCAAAAAGCCTTAAGACCAGAAGCCTTAAGACAGTTCGCCGCGGGGCCCTGCAAGGGTCTTGCGGCGACTCAGTCTGAATAGCCCGTGATACGGGCTTTTTTATTGCCCGTTATTTGTAAAATACAATGGTTAACGCTTAAACACGCTCAGACAGTTTGTAATCCACATTAATAAACGCGCCAATGTCCGCCATGAAGCGGGTTGTTCTGCCGCCGAAGCCCACATCCGGACAGGTCTCATCTTTATCGATCGATAACACCAGCTCCACGCCGAGTCTGGGCGATAAATTGTGGCTTTTAATCACCTGCAGGATTTTTTCCTTAGCCGGTTCTATCTGCTTGAGGAGCTTATCCGTTAATTTATAAACGTCCACTTCATCTGTGACCGTTTCCGTTGATAACTCCCATGAACTGATCACGGGTTTGTCCAAACCACTGGAGGCACCGGCAGCATTGATTGATGTAGGTTGTATGCCGAGTAGGCGCGTGATGTCGTCTGGATTGAAATGATAGCCACTCAGTCCGAAGTAGGCCCGTGCTTGATTGGAAGCCAATATGCTGCCCTCATTGCGATGATAAATATGGCGAGAGTTTATATCGTATAGACAGAAATATACATTGAACGCGGCCGCGGTTCACATATCCATCAGCCATTTGATGACACTCTTTGCCAGGAAGCCGAACACGCCGAAGGCCAGTACGAAGAACAGGATGAAGGTGCCGAGCCGCCCGGCCCCGGACTTGCGTGCCAGATCCCAGATGATGAACAGCATCAGTCCGATCAGCAGGGCCAGACCCCAGGTCAGGCCAAACCGGGCTACCTGCTCTTCGGTTAGTTCGAACATCGAATCACTTACTGAATGAACGCGGCGGCAGCTTGCTGACGTCCACCAGGTCACGGTAGGCATGCCAGGAGGCATGCCCCATCAGCGGGTAGAGCACCAGGAAGCCGAGCATCAGGGTGGCGACGGACAGGCTGGCGGCGGCCAGCAGGAACAGCGCCCACCACAGCATGGTGACTGGATTTTCGCCCACCGCGCGCAGGCTCGTCATCAACGCCAGTTTGGTCGTGACGTCGCGATCCACCAGCAACGGCACCGACACCACGGTGAGGGCGAACACCAGACCCGCCACGAGTCCCGCCAACAGGGTCCATCCCATGAAGGTGCCGTTGCCCTGCGTCACCACATAGCGCAGGAAATCCCGCGACTGTTCGATGTCGGCGTCGACGAAGAACTGGAACAGGAGCACCGAGATAGCCACCCACAGGGTTGCCGTCAGCACCAGCAGCAGGCCGAAGCGGAACAGACAGCGGCTGCCCTGGCGCCAGGCATCAAATACGTCTCGCAGCCGCGGCCGCCGGCCCTGCTCCAGCCGACGGCTCAGGGCGTACAGGCCGGTGGCGAGTATTGGACCCACCACAAGAAAGCCGGACACCGCGCCGGGTAACAGCGGCCAGAACAGCAACGCGATATCCACAATCACCAGACTGGCCACCGTGACCAGCAGGCCGTGCAGCAAGCTGGGCCAGCTGGCGCGCCGCAGGTCGGCCCAGCCGAGCCGGATCCAGCGCAGTACAGCTGGCGGGGTTACCGTGCGCACCGGCGGGGGCTCGCACTGGGATGCCGCAATACGCGGGTCGGAATTCATGCTGTGTGACTCCTGGTCGGGCATAAAATAGTCGCCCCTTTCACCGGCATCAACCCCTGATGGCGAGGATGAAAGGTACCCAGGAGATGGCGATGATCGCCATCACCAGCAGGTTGATCCGGACAATACGGCCGGCGCGCCTGGGCGCGTCGCCAGCCTCGTCGGAGGTCGCCCGTGTGATTACCGAGTCCATGATCAACACCGCGAAGATCATGGGTGCAAACACCGGCCCGAGCACGATCGCCAAGAGGCTCCAGCCCTGGTAGTCGACGCCGTCGGCCAGCGGCGTGGACACCGCCGACAGCAGACCAAGCAACAGCAGCATGGTGCGCAGGGGACCGAGATCGGCAATCAGGTTACGGGCATAGCCGCTCATGGGTATACTCACTTTCAGTTCTGAATCGGACGCATCAGGCTGCGGGAAATGGTAAGAAACTTCAACTCCCTTAAACCGGGTACAACACGTACAACAAATGCCACCGATACGAGTCCTACGACGCAACCGGCGTCAGTCTGATGCTGGCATATGCCCGAATCGACCGGCGCTGAAATCTCGCAGGGCCTCCTCGATCTCCTCGCGGGTGTTCATGACAAAGGGGCCGTGGCCGACGATCGGCTCGTTCAGCGGTTGGCCTCCGAGCAGCAGCACGACGCTGTCCTGAGCTGCCTCGAAGGAAAGTTCCGAACCCTCGCGCTCCATTACGGCTAACTCGGCTGCGCCGACCGTCTGGTCACCGATGCGGATCAGTCCGTTCAACACGAACAACGCCGTCGTGTGTTCCGGCGGGAGGTCGAGTGAAACGTGCCCCCCGGCCTTAAGCCGCATATCCCAGACATTCATCGGCGTGAATGTGCGCGCCGGACCTGCCGCCGCGCCGCACTGGCCGGCGATGACGCGCAGGGTGCCGGCCTCGTTCGGCAAGGTGACCTGCGGGATCTGATCGCTCGTGATGCCCTGGTAAACCGGCGCGGTCATCTTGTCGCTGGCCGGTAGATTGACCCACAGCTGAATCATCTCGAACGGACCACCGCGTTGCGCATATCCCTGGCTATGAAATTCCTCATGCAGAATCCCCGAGCCTGCAGTCATCCACTGCACGTCACCGGTGCCGATGGTGCCACCGGCGCCTGTCGTGTCGCGGTGCGACACTTCGCCGTCATAAACGATGGTGACGGTCTCGAAACCGCGGTGAGGGTGTGCTCCCACACCGCGTCGCCGGCTGGTCGGTTCGAACTGCTTCGGCCCGGCATAGTCCATGAGCAGAAAAGGAGAGATCTCCTCCGCAAGATCGTTGTAGGAAAAGATCGTGCGGACCGGAAAGCCGTCGCCGACCCAATGGCTGCCTTCGCTCCGCTTGATGTATGTGAGCTTTTTCATAGCGTCTCCTGGATCGTTAAGCCCCAGGGCCCCCGGTTCCTCCGCGCGCCAGCAGCAAGGTTTTCAGCTCCCGGATTTCGCCGCGCAGGGCCAGTAGTTCAGCGTGCATATCGGTTTCGATGTGATCGCGCGTTTGTTCGAGCGCTGTCACTGTACTCTGTTGCTCCTGCTCATTGTAGCTCTGCATGGCGTTGACGATGATGGCGATAAACAGGTTGAGCATAGTAAACGTCGCCACCAGGATAAACGGGATGAAGAACGCCCAGGCGTATGGGAAGCTCTCCAGCACAAATGCAGCAAGAATTGCCCGGTCCAGCGCCAGGATCACGCCACCTGCCGTGGCCATGGCCTCCGGCCAGGTCTCCAGCCCGAGTACTGCCGCATTGACCAGGATCAGGGTGATAATAAAGGCCTGCATCCGGGGATGCTCAATGATCGCGTGCAGGCGGCCACGCAGGCTCGAAATCACCGGGGATGACGGATACGGGTGACTTACACCCTCAGGTTGGATGGTAATGTTGCCTCCGGGAACAGGACTGTGACCGCGGTTGTGTTAGCGCGCATCGAGTGGCTGCATCAGCCTCTGGAGTAACGTCAGGGCATTGGCACTGCCTGGCTATCGCGTTCGCGTTGTTCATCCAGCCAGCGTTGCGCCTTCGCACGGCGCCTGCTGTTATCCAGCGCCAGGCGGCGCGCAATCGTGCGCGAGGCGCGGCCGGCGGCCCGGTCGATAGCGCGGTAAAGATCCGACTGCACGTCCTCGATAATGACGGGACGCAGACCATCAACATTGACCTCGATCAGGCAGCACTTGTCGATACCGCCACGCGGTCCGTTCAGGTCCGACAGCATGACGTCTACGCGCCGTAGCCGCTTGATACCGCCATTGAACAGAAAGTCGAGACGCTTTTTCACGTGGGCGGCAATGGCTCTGGTCAATGGAAAGCCTCTGCATTGAATGCCAGTTTTCATGCTCGTATCCTCCATACATAGACTGATGGTCTGACCACGAAGACTAGCTGCCGGGTGCCCGGTGCGGAATTCGAATTGTTCCGCTGGAGTAGTCGATAAAACCGAGGTGTGGCCGTCAGTCGGTGGTGAACAGTCCACTGCGGGCGGCGTTGGTGATCAGTGAAACTGCGGGGTGCTTGATACGGCGTTCTGCGGATATCGCATAGAAACTTTCGCTGATGTCCCGGGTACGTCCGATCACGCGCACCCCGTACTTGCCGACCACATCATCCTCGACCGCCGTCGGTGATGTGAAGATCCCGGCATTGGCTTCGCCAAATGCTTTCATCAATGCGCGGTCATCGAACTCGGCGACGATCAGGGGCTTGATGTCCCTGGTGTCGAACCACTGTTCCAGCATCCGGCGCAATGCGCTGCTGGCGGTGGGCATCAGCATCGGTGCGCCGTCCAGCGAGAGCGGAAAGTTTTTCTGATATTTGTGGGCCACCGATCGTGCTGCAAAAAAACTGATGCCGGATTCGCCGAGCGGATGGTTATAGGCACGCACGTTGAGGGTTGGGCTCAGGGGGCAATCCGCAATGACCAGGTCAAGCTTGTGCACCGAGAGGTCGGCAAGCAACTCCGACAGGGGCGCTTCATGGCATACCAGCCGTACTGGCTCATCCATCGCCAGTACCGGTGCGAGCAGGCGATAGGCGAGCAGTTTGGGCACCACCATGGCAACACCGACGTTGAGCGTCAACGCCGCACCCGGGATACGTCCTTGCAGCACATCCTGAAGTTCGTTGCCCAGACGGAACATTTCATCCGCATAGGAGAATACCATGCGCCCGGCATCGGTCAGCGCCAGGTTGCGGCCACTCTTTTCAAAAAGTTTTACATCCAGCTGTTCCTCAAGCTCGCGCAGCTGACCGCTGATCGTCTGTGGTGTCAGATGAAGTAAATCCGCCGCCCGGGCGATCGATCCGTTGGCAGCCACCGCCCAGAAGTAACGCAGGTGTTTGAAGTTGAGACTGGACATACTGTTCCTGTAGTCATTGGAAGTTCTTGGCACTATAAGTCAAAATGGCCCGATGGCACATTCGCGCGGCTTCGACGGGAGCCGACCAGCATCCCCCCCAGTCCCAGCAACAGACCCAGCGAAACAGGGACGACGTTGATCATCAACCGGTCGATACCGGAAACCAGAAACGGGAGCACCAGGATCAGCGTGACGAGGTACAGCCACGCCAACAACGGCACCCCGGGGAGCGGCAGGATTCTGCGCTGGCGTCGGGTCCACAGCAGGAACATAAACCGGACCATCAGCAGCATTGTTGCGAGCGTGGATACCGTCAGCAATGTCACCAGGACAGGTGCCGGTTGTGACAGGCTGTCACTCAGCGCTGCCTTGGCCAGCGCGCCGCTGGTCAGTGGTGCGCCGGCCAGTACAAATGCAAGAAACCCGAGCCCGATCAGCAGTGATATTCGTCGGCCACTGCACTCAATCAGCCCAAGGCCGAGGAACAATGCGGTCTTCGCCAGCGCGTGGTGAGAGGCATAAACAAGCAGTGCCGCAACGATGCCCGGTGCTGCCGAAGGGAAGGCCAGCGCAGCGCCAAAACCGCTCGTCAGAACGCCCATCTTGCTGATACTGGAGTAACCGAGTAACAGGCGTGGCCGTTTTTGCAGTAGCCCTGCGACGACACCGAAAAAAATCGTAGCGGTTCCGATCAGTACCAGCAGCAGGCCCCAGTCTGGCGGCGTGGCATCACCGGGCGGCAGGAAGCGCAACAGGCCCAGCAGTCCCGCCTTGATCATCACACCGCTGAAAACAGCGACGGCCGCCACCGGTGTAACGGCATAGGTCGGCGGCAGCCACCAGTGCAACAGGGGCAGGGCGAGTTTGATGCCGAATCCGGCAATCAGCAGCAGGACGGTGAATGGTGACCTCGGAATACTCTGCAGGGCATCGAAAGTCAGCGCGCCACCGCTGATTGCGGCCAGGAAGATAATGGCCGTGAACAGCAACAGTTCACCGGCGATCGTCCAGGCCAGATAAGTGCGGGCCGCGCGTCTGGCGCGCCGGGATGAAGCCGGTGCGATCAGACCATAAGCCGACAGACCCATCAGGGTGAAGCCGAAATAAAAGCTCACCATGTCCTGGGCGACGATCAGGCCGAGATTACCCGCCATCGCCAACAGGAAAAATACCCGGAACCGGCCACTTTCAGTAATCGCATGCTGACTGCCGGCGATATAGACCGCAGCAATCAGCCACAGCAGGCTACTGAAGCCGAGAAATGTTCGCCCGGTCTCATCGAGGCCGAGTTCACTGCCCAACAGCAGCCACGGCAGTGAAACCGTGGTGCCGACTGGAAGGATAGCAACAGCAAGTAACGCCGGTAGCGTGGCAAGCGGCAGTAACCAGTGCGCATGACGCAGCCTCGCCAGGGTGGCCAGCAGTAACGGCAGTAACCAGATCGACAGCAACAGAGTGCTGTTCACAGTTGGTACTCCCGTTGCGCAATCAGGTCGGCCCATTCAAGCGGACTGTAAGGTGCGGCCGCAAACAGGCCTGCGGCCAGCGCCAGACCAGCGGTGATGACCGGCGGCCATAGCAAGGCTCCAGCGGTCTCATAGCGGGCGGCGGGAATGTGTTCCGCTGGCCAGGCGGGCGCGGGCCGGCAGAACCAGGCGCGATATAACACCGGCAGAAAGTACGCCGCGTTGAGCACGCTGCTGATGATCAATACCGGCAGGACCCATCCGGCCATGCCTGCTTCGACCGCGCCCAGCCCCAGGTACCATTTGCTGATGAAGCCGGCGATCGGTGGTATGCCGATCATGCCAAGCGCAGCGATACTGAACGCCAGTGTGGTGGCGGGCATCCGTTGACCGACGCCGTTCATTTCGCTGACGTTGTGGATACCCAGTGTTTCGGCGTAGTTGCCGGCGGCAAAGAACAGGGTGATCTTCATGATGCCCTGGTGCACCAGGTGGACAATACCTCCGATGGTGCCGATGGGTCCGAGAATCGCAGTGCCCAGTGCGATGTAGGACACCTGGCTGACCGTTGAGTAAGCGAGACGCTTCTTCAGATTGTCCTGGGACAATGCTTTGAACGATCCATAGACGATGGTAATCGCCGCAGCGACGCCCAGCATAGCGAGTAAGCCGAGTTCGCTGGTGAACTGTACCCCGTAGACATCGTAGACCACGCGCACAATCCCGAAAGCACCGGCTTTGACCACGGCGACCGCGTGCAGCAGGGCACTGACCGGCGCCGGCGCGACCATCGCCTCGGGTAACCAGCCATGCAGCGGGACCAGCGCGGCCTTGACACCCAGACCAATCATCAGCAGCAGGAATATCGCTTTCAACTGGCCGTGATACTCGTCCGGCAGCTGGCTGAGTACGCCGCCCTCGATAAACGCGTTGGGGCCCGCTATGACGTGTAACCAGACCGCGCCTGTCAACAGCACCGCGCCGCCTCCCAATGTATACCTAAGGTAGATGCGTGCGCTGCGCAAGGCCTCCGGGGTACCGCGGTGCGCGATCAGCGGGTAGGTCGCCAGCGTCAACAATTCATAGAAGATCACAAAGGTAAACAGGTTGCCTGCCAGCGCCAGGCCGATGGTAGCTGAAACACACAGGCTGAAGAAACCGAAGAAGCGGCTGCGATGCGGCGACTTTTCCAGGTAGCCGATGGCGTACACGGTAGTCACCAGCCACAGGACCGTGGACAGGCTCACGAACAGAACTGACAGCGTATCCGCGTGCAGCACCAGTTCCAGACCGGGTGCGAGAGTCCAGCGTGTCAGGTAAGTGTGTTGGTGAAACACGCCCCAGATCATTATGCCGACGAGGATTACTTTTGCTCCGGCACCGGCCAGGTTAAGCAGTGTGCGCAGCCGATGACTCTCTTCGCGCAGGAAAAAGATCACCAGCCCGGGGAGCAGTGAGCTTGCCAGCACGAGCAACGGTAAAGTGGCATCGAAATTCATGCGCCGCTCTCCAGCAGGTTCCATACCGGAGCGCCCGCGAGCCCGAGCCCGGCCACTGCCAGGGTCGTGAGGATCAGTGCCGGCCATTCCTCGCGCGCGATCGTGACCGAATGCCGCGGGTAGGACTGGTTCCCGAAGGCGTGGCCGAGCACGCGGAAAATATAGGCCGCGGCCAGCAAAGAGCCGGCAATGGTCACCAGTATCCATAGCCACTGACCGCTCGCGAAAGACCCGGCGAGTAACTGCCATTTGCCGAGAAATGCACCACTCGGCGGCAGACCGATCAAAGCAACGCCTGCAAGCGCAATGGCGAAGGTGGTGGCCGGCAGGCGCTGGGCGGTGCCGTTCAGTTCGTTAATGCGATCATGCCCGCTGCGTTGCTGAATGATTCCGATCGCCAGAAACAGGCCGGCCTTGGCAAGGCCGTGGGTCAGGGCGAGTATGACCAGCCCACCGAACGCAGTATCGCGGGCCGGGCCGGGCGGCAGGGCCAGCAGTACAGGAAAGAACAGGAACAGGTAGCCCAGCTGGGCGACGGTGGACCAGGCGGCAAGTAATTTGAGTCGTTCGGTACGCAGTGCTTGCCAGGAGCCCCACAGAATCGCCGCTGCACCCATGACTCCGAGTAAACCGGCCGCCGCCGGTGTTACAAGGTCCGCGAAAACATCCATCCAGAGGCGCACTAGCAGGTAGAAAGCCACCTTGACCACCAGGGCGGACAGTACCGCGCTGACCGGTGCCGACGCACTGGCATGTGCCGGCGGTAACCAGAAATGCAGCGGGAACAGGGCGGTCTTCAACAGCAGGCCGGCACTCATCAGAGCCAGTGCCGTCCACGCCACCGGTTCGGGTTCGACGGCGAGTGTCAGTGTCGCCAGGTCCAGTGTGCCGTAGCCGGCATAGATCAGGCTGACGCCGGCCAGAAACATCATCGAACCCAGTAGCCCCAACAACAGGTAGCGCAGCGCCGCCTGCACCGCCGCGAATTTGCCGCCGAAGGATGCCAGTGCAACCGCGCTCAGGCCGAGCAGTTCGAGCGTGACATAAAGGTTGAACAGGTCGCCGGACAGTAACAGCGCGTTCAACGACGTCCACAACAACAGCCACAGAGGCCAGAAGCGCGCGCGTGCCGCGGCTTTGGTGAAATAGGTTCCGGCGTAAACACTGCTCGCCAGCATTACCAGAGCGGTCATCATCAACAGCAGTGCGGACAGACCGTCGGCGCGCAGTGCAATACCCAGACCGGCACTCCAGCCACCGATCTCGTAGCTCAGGCTTCCCTGTTCGCTGACAGCGTAGAGTAGCGTGCCGGCAACCAGGCTGGCTGCCACTGCAGTGACACAGGCGATCGGTGTTGACTGACGCGGCAGCAGCAGTGTTGCGACGGCACCGGCCATTGGCATGGCGATCAGCCAGATCAGTGTCTCAGCCATCGTCCTGCTCTGCTGTCAGGCGTCGGGCCAGGGCCAGAGCCAAAGCCGTGGCGCTTACCGCCACCACAATACCGGTCAGCACCAGGGCGTGCAGTACCGGGTCCGGCGCTATCCCGGGGCCGCGGTAGGCGACAGTGATCAGCACCAGAAAAACGCCGGCCCCCATGACATTGATGCCGATCAGTCGCTGCAGCAGCATGTCGTGCAGTAGTGCCGTGCGCAGTCCCAGTGCCAAGAGCAGGCAACCGCTAATGCCATACAGCCAGTGTGCGGTCAGCATTATGATGTCTTCTCTGCCACGCCGGGTGCCGGCGTCGGTCGGCCGCCGAAGAACGCCAGCACCAGGGTCGCTGCGATCGCCAGCATGGCCGCAGTTTCGATAAGCAGGATCAGGCCACCGGCCCAGGCCGGCGGGTAGCCAAGGAACGGGCGTCCCAGCACCAGCAGACCCAGACCCACCGCGAGAAACATGCTGACACCCGCGACCATGGCGACGTGCAGTGTGTGCCCGGTTGGTAAACCGACACTGCGCCGGCCCGCGAGTCGCAAAACAACAGCGGCGGCCGCGAGTGTGGCACCTGCCTGGAAGGCGCCACCCGGTGCGTGGGCGCCCACCCAGAGCAGGTAGCCGGCAGTGAGAATGAGCGCCGGCACCAGCCAGCGGGCAAGCCCGTCGAACACCGGGCCGGCTGCCCGGTGGCCGGGCCTTGCAGGGCCCAGGGCGAAGATGCCGAGCGCCGCGGTCAGCAGCACCGCCAGTTCCAGAAGCGTATCGTAAGCACGGAAGTTCAGCAGTACCGCAGTGACGGGATTGCTGACCCCGCTGATGGCGAGATTTGCGCTGACCGCCTGCGCCAGCGTGTCTTTCGGTGCACGGTCGAAAGCCTGCGCCAGGGCCCATGCGAGTAAGCCGGCCAACGCGATACATAACAGCGTCACCGTCCACTCCAGAGTGACCCGTAGATTCGCGCGCCCCCGCTCGTGAACAGGCTTCCTGCTACTGCGCAACGCCCGATGCGCCTGGTCGCGCACGGCCGTGAGTAGCAGCGCACCGGATAAACCGGCGCCGATGGCGGCTTCGGCGAGGGCGACGTCCGGTGCCAGCAAGCGCCCCCAGGCCAGGGCCAGCACCAGCCCGAACGCCATAAATAGAATGACACTGCGGCGTGCATCGTTCGTAGCCAGGGCCGCCGTCGCCAGACTCAACAGCGAAAGCACCAGCAAAATGTCGAGCACCAGCATTGCTGTCATCACGATTGCGTCTCCCGGCGGCGTGCATGCTGTGCGATCAGGTGTGCGCTGGCGGCGCTGGCAGCGAGTACAGCCAGCCAGATCAGTACCAGCTTGAGCGCGATCAGCAGATCCTGGGTGTGCAGCGCGAGACCTGCAATGAGCAGGCCCAGGCCGAGATTGTCAGCCTTGGTCAGTGCATGAAGCCGCGAATAAAGATCCGGGAGGCGCAGCAGGCCGATACTGCCGGCCAGATAGAAACCAACCCCCGACACCGTAAGCAGCGAAGCCATCACTTCAATCATCACGGGTCTCCAGTTCCTGGCCGGTAAATGCAGCAGCAGCGACCGCCGCAAGCAGCGCCAGTACCAGTGCAACATCAATAAGTGCCGTCTGGTCGAGCAGCAGGCTTAACAGCAACAACAGGCCGACGCCGGTGCTACCGATCAGTTGCATCGCCAGCAGGCGATCACCCGCGACTGGACCACGCAAGACTCGCAGCAAGCCGAGGAACAGGCTGAGCATCAGGCCCAGTGCTGAAACAGCCAGCAGCTCAGGCATCGTTTGTCTCCAGGGATAAATCAAACAGCCTCGCGATCGCCTGCTCAAGCCGACGCAGATCAGGTTCCGGGTCGGCGCTGGCATCGAGCAGGTGTATTTCCACGTGGTCGCCATCAAGGCGTGCGGCCAGGGTGCCCGGTAGCAGGCTGATGCAGTTGGTCAAAAATATCCGTGCCGAAGGGTCATTCAGCTGCAAGCGGTGGTTCTTGAAACCCGGCTGGATACGCAGCGTTGGTGCCAGTGTGCGGCGTGCCACGTCGAGTTCGCCACGCACTGATTCACGCAGGAAGAGTGCAACGAAGCCCGGCAGGCCCAGCAGTGAAACTCGCGACAACGCAGCGCCACCGAAGGAAACGCTCGCCATGGCGGCCAGCACCACGGCGGGCAGTCCGATCAGCCAGGCGCCAACCTCGCCCTGGGTGATGATCCACCACAGCAATGCCAGTATTGCCGTTCTGGCGAGGATGCCCGGGACCATCGCTGCGGGTTTGCATGCTCTGTGCGTCCTTCCGCTCACTGTCAGACGACACTCAGATGTGTACATCCAGCCTTGGCCGGGCCGGAGTCCTCGCCGGAGTCATGTCGCGTTGTTGGGTGCGTTTCGTCAGCGAGTACACGAATAGCACTGCTGCAAGACCGAGCAGAAAGATTTTCAGACCGACAAGTCCGCCGAGCAGGCCATACAAAAATAATTCGAATGAGAGCATGTCATTTTACTCCTGTCACAGTCGGGTTCGGATTCGAGCCTGTGGTCAGGTTATCGGTATACAGATATTAATAAAATACGAAATGAAGTATCTAAAACATCGTAAAAAACGATGTATCGAATAGCATGGTCAGGGTTCTCTAGGCTACGGACTGAGAGCGCGTTCGAATTGACCCTGGTGGTGAGGTTCTCACAGAAGGCGGTCAGTAATCGGTGCTGGTCAACGGTCTGCGCAGCGCCTGTGGTTTGGTTAGCAGCAATTGAACCGTGCCGATGACCTGCTGCCGGAAGGCGCCCTCGCAGTAGCAGAAATAGTATTCCCACATTCGAATGAAGCGCTCCGGATAACCCAGTTGTTTTACTTGTTTTATATTGGAAAAAAAGCGTTCATGCCAATGCCGCAGAGTGGTGGCGTAGTGCGGGCCGATGTCTTCCAGGTGAAAGATGCGCATGTCGGTTGTTCTTCCAATCGCACCGCTCAGCGCTGCAACCGAAGGCAGGCAGCCGCCCGGGAAAATATAACGATTGATATAGTCTACAGATCGTTTTGCGGCATGGTAGCGCTGGTCGGCAATAGTGATTGACTGTAATAGCATTGTGCCGTCGGGTTTGAGTAGATTGCTGCATTTTTTGAAGAAGACATCGAAATACTGGTGGCCGATTGCCTCGATCATCTCGATGGATACGAGTTTGTCGTACTTGCCCTGCAGCTCCCGGTAATCGTCGAACAGCAGAGTCACATTATCTCCGAGTCCCGCCTCGCGTACGCGCCGAGTCGCATATGCATGCTGCTCTTTCGATATCGTCGTTGTCGTTACATGACAGCCGTAGCGGCTTGCCGCATAGAGCGCGAAACCTCCCCAGCCGGTACCGATTTCCAGTACCTGATCCCCCGGTTTGAGAAGCAGTTTCTGGCAGATGCGTTCCAGTTTGGCTTCGGAAGCCTGATGCAGGGTGGTGGTCCGGTCCTTGAAAATACCACAGGAATACATCATGGTATCGTCCAGGAACAGTTCAAAAAGTTCATTTCCCAGGTCGTAATGCGCCTCGATATTACGGCGGCTTCCTTTCAATGTATTGCGCCTCATGACGCGTTGCAGAAGTTGTACGGGCTTTGCAAACCATTGCATGCCGGGCAGCCGATCTTCGAGGTATTTACGGTTGCAGATAAACAACTCGACCATGCCGGTCAGATCGTCACATGTCCAGCAGCCCTTTATGTAGGCCTCGCCCGCGCCAAGCGCACCGTTCAGAAGAATACGGCTGTAGAAAGACGGATCATGGACGCTGATTGCGATTGATTTCGGCATGCGGTTATCCCGCCGACCAAAAATATGCTGTTCCTTGCCATCATTGAGAATCAACTCACCATGCTCGATCCTTGCAAGCTCTTTTAACAACATGCGTTTCGCACAGGCGCTTGCCAAACCGGATTTGAGTTCCTGGTTAACGGGTTTGTCTATACACAATAAGGCGGATTTCATGGTCGTCTCACCGGATTCGGTGCCTCCCGTTTGTCAGGGTGTGGGTAGTAGGGAACATTTTTCAGCCACAGACGCAGTGCCTGGTAATGGATAGCCGTGATTATCTTTACAGTCATCAGTGGGTAGCGGAGCAGGACGCCAGCCAGATTGATCGCGTTAACAGGCCGCTGTTGCAGGGACAGCGTGGCATCAAACAGTTTTTCGCCCTGCTGATAATTACGCATATGCACAATCAGCTTCTCCGCAGGCGTTTTGAACCGCCAGTCGTAATCGATATTCATATCCATGAACGGTGACACGTGGAATCGTTTGTCGAGCAGGAAGCGTTTGACTGAACTGCTACCCCTGTTGTGCGCGTCCGGCAGGATGTAACAATACTGCTCGCCCCAGGGCGTGTTGTTGACTTCAGCGACGATGACTTTGACCTGATCGCCGGTTTCATCAAAGCAGTAATAAAAGCTGACCGGATTAAAACCGTAACCGAAATAGCGGAGATTGGTGAGCAGTCGTATCGGCCCGGTCAGGGGGATCCCGGTTTCCTGCTGAACAAAAGCGCGCACTGCCGAAGCCAGATCAAGAGCCTTGTCACCCAGGTGATCTTCGCGTTTGAAACGTGCCAGGGCAGGACGGTTAACAGACCAGAGCCAGCGTTGCCGGAACAGCGTCGGCAGTTCTTCCAGGTCCAGGTACAGCATGAACAGACCGTACCGGAAACTATGCGGCGCGGGCATGTAGCGCTGGTGTTTAACCTGCCCGACGTAGAGACGGCTGTGCATCGCTGTATTCCTTGAAATCCTGCAGGGCGTTCAGTGCACTCACCACTCCGTCTTCGTGAAAACCAAAACGCCAGTAGGCGCCGCAGTACCAGGTTCGGCGCTTGCCGTTGATTTCACGGTGCCGTTGCTGTGCGGCGACGCCGGGGGCGGTGAAAAGCGGATGCTGGTATTGCATGCGCCGAATGATCCTGTCGGGGTGAATATTGTGCGTGTCGTTAAGGGTCACGCAGAAAGTCTCTGTTGACTGCAAGCCCTGCAACATATTCATATTGTAGGTGACGGATACGGGGGCGTCAGTGTCGCGCCTGCGCAGGTAATTCCATGCCGCCCAGGCACGCCGGCTTGTTGGCAGCAACGATGTATCGGTATGCAGCACGACGTCGTTCGCCTGGTAGGGAATGGCTCCAAGAACAGTTCGCTCCAGGTCACTCGGATCGGAAAGCATACCCAGCGCCTGGTCACTGTGGGTGGCTATGAATAGCTGATCGAAAAGTTCTGTCTCGCCGGAAGCGGTTTTAACTTCGACATGCGTGGGCAACCGTTTAACCGAAGCGATTGCCTGGTTGAGACGGATCCGGTCCTTGAAGGGTTCCGTCAAGCGCTTTACATATTCGCGCGAGCCGCCCTTGATGACGCGCCACTGGGGCCGGTTTTTAACATTGAGCAGGCCGTGGTTGGCAAAAAAACGGACAAAGTGACAGGCCGGGAACGCCAGCATTTGTTGCGGATCCGTCGACCAGATGGCCGCGCCCATCGGGATGATGTAGTTATCGATAAAGAGGCGGCCGTAGCGATTTTCTTCGAGGTAACGACACAGGGTAAGCGTGTCGTCGTTGCGATCGATTAACTCACGCGATTCGCGATTGAACCTGAGTATGTCGCGGATCATGCCATGAAAGCGCGGCCTGATAATATTACTCCTCTGGGCGAACAATTGATTCAGTGACGAACCGTTGTACTCGATGCCGCTTGTTTCACAACGGCTGCTGAATCCCATCGTGGTCGGTTGAGATTCAACACCCAGTTCATCGAGCAATGCGATGAAATTCGGATAGGTCCAGTCATTGAAAACAATGAATCCGGTATCAATGGCATGGTGTCTGCCCTGATGAACGATATCGTGTGTATGGGTGTGTCCGCCAATGTGGGAACCCGCCTCGTAGACGGTAATGTCATGGTCTTTGCACAAATGACGGGTCGCCACATTGCCCGCAATTCCGGTTCCGATTACCGCGATCTTCATGGTTCCTGCTTTCCGCCCTGATCATCAAGTTGGGGTACCGGACGAATTTTCGCGGTGTCGTATCCCTGGTTGCCGATCAGATCAATGATCATGTCGTAGTCGGCGTCCGGTATCGCCGGTGTGCGCGCCATGATCCAGACATAGTCACGCTTGTTACGTCCGATCACGGTCTGTGTATAGTCTTCGTTGATGTAGATCACCCGATAATCCGCCTTGACCGGCCAGATGAACTGCATGCCCCAGATGGCATTGGACGGGTCCTCTTTAACGAAACCTGTAGGTCTGTAGGTTTTAACCGGACCGTTAAACGAACCTTTGTTGAATCTGAAAGTCGTTGCGATCTTCCTGTCATCGACGCGCTCATAAGACTCTATGGCGTTATATGCATCGCGTTCGATGAAAGTCGGGATATTGGCGATTACATACCAGTCGCCCATGAAACGATCGAGGTCGACCTGTGGCACGGTGCGCAAAGGAGTTGAGGTAGAGCAGGCAGACAGTGCCATTGCAGAAATAAACAGGGTTAATAATCTGCTCATCGGTGTGTCACCGTCTTGTGAGTGTTCTTCGGGATGCCAGGAAAAAAGGCGTTGGTGCGCTCGATGTATTCACGGTAAGCGGGTCGCCGCTCGGCGATATCTTTTTCCAGTAATGCAACGCCCGAGACGCGCAGCAGCAGGAAGGTCATGAGCAGTGGTGAGAGGATCGACCACCAACCCCCGGCTGCCAGTGCGAACAGGTAAAAGCCCCACCAGACGCAGAACTCGCCAAAGTAATTGGGGTGTCTGGTGTAGCGCCACAGGCCGGTGTCCATGACACGGCCCTGAGTGTCGGGCCGGGCCTTGAACCCTGCCAGCTGTGCATCGGCGATGCTTTCAAACAGGGTGCCGAACAGCGCCAGGAATGCAGCTAACGCGTCGATCAGATTCAGGGGGCGGCTGCCGGTGATCGCGGCCAGTAGCGGCAGGGCGATGATCCAGGCCAGTAACCCTTGCAACAGAAACACGATAAACAGGCTCTTGACGGCGAAATTGGGTGAATGTTTTCGCCGCATTTCCTGGTAGCGGGTGTCCTCGTCTGCGCCCCAGTTGCGCCAGGTGATATATGCCGATAGCCGCAGAGCCCATAACGCCACCAGCGCGAATACAATAATGCTGCGCGTCGTTGTGTCTTCCTGAGCGAAGAACCATATCGCGCACAAGACAAGAAAAATAACTGACCAGAAGCTGTCAACAATGCTTGCATCACCCTTAAAAAGACTCACGATCCATGTGAGTGAGGGGAGGAGCAGGGCTGCCAAAAGCCCGTAGACAAACAGGGTCAGATCAAACACGGGGCTTTTTCTCGAACAGATAATGACTCACCCACCATTGCTGGCCATTGTCATAGCCAAACAGTTCTGCACAGGCCATGAAGAACATGCGCCAGCGCATCCACCACTGCTGGGCCGAGCCCGCGCCGTAGGTTTCTTCCAGTACCGGCCAAAGCTCCGGTTTGTTTGCATCCATGTTCTGCAGCCATGCATTGGCGGTTTTTTCATAATGACTGCCGTCCCAGCGCCAGTGCCGGAGGCATATCAGGTCATGCTGGAAATGCAGGGGCAGGTCGTCGCTGGGCATCATGCCGCCACTGAAAAAGTGCCGGCTCATCCAGTCCGTCTCATTCTTCTCCTCAAACGCGTAGGGCGTGTCGCGGTGACAGAAGATGTGCATAAAGAAGCGTCCATCGGGTTTTAGCCAGTTGCTGATGCGACCAAAAAGAGCCCGGTAGTTGCGCATGTGTTCAAACATCTCGACCGAAACGATGCGGTCGTAGGTGTCGCGACTGGCAAAGTCGTTCATATCGCAGGTATTGACGACGACATTGTCGAGCCCAAGCTGCCGAGCCCGTTGCGCGATGTGTTCGCGCTGTGAAGCGGAATTGGAAATGGCAGTTATCTGACTGTTGGGGTAGTGCCTGGCCATCCAGATCGTCAGCGATCCCCAGCCACAACCCAGTTCCAGAATCGCCATGCCGTCCCGCAAACCGGCACGCTCGCAGGTCATCTGTAAGGCTTCGATCTCAGAGCCGTCAAGATTGTTGGTGTCATCGCTCCAGTGGCAGCAACTGTATTTCTTCTGCGCCCCGAGCACCTTGAGGAAGAACTCAGTCGGTACTTCATAGTGCTGCTCGTTGGCCTTGGACGACATGGGAGCGATTGCACTTTGGCCCATGGACTGGATGAAATCAGCCTTCTGCTCGGCCAGGGTCTCGCAGTCATGCGAGCGTAAACCAGCGAGGCGTTGCTTAATGAGTCGCTTGATTCCGTGTCGGATCACTGTGTCC
>JAGXGS010000083.1 GCA_024636585.1 Thiogranum sp.
TGGCTGAAGGGCCTCAGCCCCAAACAGAACCGGGAGATTCCACCGCTGCGCTATGACTGGGTCTACCGCCTCAAGCAGTCATTTCCCGATCTGGAGATCCACATCAATGGCGGCATCAGGACCCTCGATGAAACCGCTGTGCATCTGCAATCCGTGGATGGCGTAATGATCGGCCGTGAGGCCTACCACAACCCCTACATTCTGGCGGCCGCTGATTCCCGTTTCGGTGTTAATACCGCAATGCCACCGACGCGTCACCAGGTCATCGAGCGGATGTTGCCGTACATCGAAAATGAACTCGCGGCCGGCACCCGCCTGCACTCGATAACGCGACACATGCTGGGACTCTTTCAGGGGCAACCCGGCGCACGCGCCTGGCGGCGATATCTAAGCGAACACGCACATCGACCGACTGCCGGTATCGAGGTATTGCAACAGGCTCTGGCCTGTATTCCGGTGTCTGAAAGCGGTGCGCTTACAGATGTGACTGAATCCAGTCCGACAAGGCTCGCGCATCCATAGCGCCGGCCTGGCGAGCCACTTCACGGCCTTTTCGGAAAATTGCCACCGTGGGAATGCTGCGAATGTTGTACTGGGTGGCGGTGTGCTGCGCTGTTTCGGTGTCGACCTTGGCAAATCGCGCGCGTGGTTCCATCTTCGCAGCAACCGTTTTGAACTGCGGCGCCATCATTTTACACGGGCCGCACCAGGCGGCCCAGAAGTCCACTACCACCGGGATATCGCTGCGACCAATGTGTTTGGAAAAGGTCCGGTCGGTCAGGTCGACAGGTTTGCCCGTGAACAGATGCGCCTTGCATTTTCCGCAGCGTGGGTCGCGCTCCAGCCGTTCGCTGGGGAGGCGGTTTACGGCGTCGCACTGCGGGCATACCACGTGGGTTGATTCACTCATGCTGCTCACTCCGCATCCAGGCTCTTCGATACGATTTCAAACACATCCTTCGACAGTCCGGGAGTGGCACGAATTCGTTCCAGCTCGGTTTTCATCAATTCCTTGCGCACATCGTCATAGCGTTTCCAGCGACTCAAGGTGCTGACCAGGCGTGCGGCAATCTGTGGATTGATCTTGTCCAGTTCCAGAACCTGCTCGCTCAGGAAAGCATAGCCGCTGCCGTCGGCGGCGTGAAAGCGCACCGGATTACCCTGACAGAAGCGCCCGATCAGCGCGCGAACCTTGTTGGGATTGGTGAGGCGGAAGGCCGGATGTGTGAGCAGTTTTTGCACCTGCTGCAATGTATCGGGAAGCCGCGAGGCAGCCCGTATCGAAAGCCATTTTTCGACAACCTGATCATCGCCGTGCCACTTCCCGTAGAAGCGTTCCAGCCACATCGTACGTTCCGGCCAATCATGGTGCACAAGTGCCGATAACGCTGCCAGCGTGTCGGTCATGTTGCGTGACTGTTCGAGCTGCCGGCTGCACAGACCGCGGGCTTCCCTGGTGCCCGTTTCCAGCAGGTAGGCCAGGCTCAGGTTTTTTAATGAACGCTGCGCCATGTCATGGGCATCGAAGCGGTATGCCCGGTCATGGCTCAAGGACTGGTGCGCATGCAGAAAGTCATCGTACAGGTGCTCCGCCAGAGTGCTTATCATGAATTCACGAGCGATATGTATGGCGTCCACATCGACCTTCGTGCACTGATCGGCAAGATAGGCTTCGGATGGCAGCGTCAGTGCCTGTGCAATCAACGCGGCATCCAGTTCTGGATCGACCAGGGTGGTGCGGAATGCTGCGCTGACACTGTCGGCGAGCGACAGCGGCCGATTCTGCTGTACATCCTCGATCAGTTTCAGCAACACATTGACAGCCAGCGACTGGCCCGCATCCCAGCGATTGAAGGGATCAGGGTCATGGGCGAAGAGAAACGCCAGCTCCGCATCGCTGCGCGCCATCTGTACTTTCACCGGTGCGGAAAACTCGCGCAGTAATGAGGCTGTGGGTTTGGTGGTGACACCGGTGAAGATGAATTGCTGGCGCGGCTCGCGCAGTTCCAGCATCAGGTGATCGGTACCCCTTTTCGCCGCGCCTTCAAGCTGCATCGGTAGCGCCATACCTTCTGCATCGAGCAATGCGGTATCGAGGGGAATATGGAAAGGTTCCTTGGTCGGCTGTCCCGGCGTCGGCGGGCACGCCTGACTCAGTGTGAGCGTATAACGCTGCCGAGCGGCGTCATATTCGTCCGTCACAGTGATGACCGGCGTACCGGCCTGGCTGTACCAGAGTCTGAACTGACCAAGATCGATGCCTTGCGCATCTTCCATGGCCCTGACGAAGTCCTCGGTAGTGACCGCCTGGCCATCATGGCGCTCGAAATACAGATCACAGCCTTTGCGAAAACCTTCTGCGCCTAGCAGCTTGTGAATCATCCTCACGACTTCCGCGCCCTTGTTATAGACGGTCACGGTGTAAAAGTTGCTGATCTCCATATAGGCATCCGGACGTACCGGGTGCGCCATGGGACTGGCGTCCTGAGCGAATTGATAGCTGCGCAACACGTTGACATCGGCGATGCGTTTTACCGGGCGCGAGTTCAGATCGGCACTGAATTCCTGGTCACGGAACACAGTAAATCCTTCCTTGAGACTGAGCTGGAACCAGTCGCGGCAGGTGACCCGGTTGCCTGACCAGTTGTGAAAATATTCATGACCGATAATGCTCTGGATGTTGTAGTAATCGGCGTCCGTGGCAGTCTCCGGACTGGCAAGAACACAGGATGAATTGAAAATATTCAGCCCCTTGTTTTCCATGGCTCCCATATTGAAGTCATTGACCGCGACAATCATGAAAATGTCCAGGTCGTATTCACGGCCAAACGTTTCTTCATCCCACTGCATCGCCTGCTTCAGCGAAGCCAGTGCGTGATCGCACTTCTGGCGGTTTTCATGCTCGACATAGATTTGCAGCTTCACTTCACGTCCCGAGCGGGTGATGAAACGGTCTTCCTGGCAAGACAGATCTCCGGCTACCAGCGCGAACAGGTAACTCGGTTTGGGGAACGGGTCGTGCCAGGTCACCCAGTGCTTGCCATTGGGAAGCTCGCCACGATCCACGGGATTGCCGTTCGACAACAGCATCGGATATTGCTGCCGGTTGGCGATCAGGGTGACCGTATAGCGCGACATGACGTCCGGGCGATCCGGAAAAAACGTGATGCGGCGGAAGCCTTCCGCCTCGCACTGGGTGCAGAACATGCTGCTGGAAACATACAGCCCTTCCAGTGCCGTATTGCTGCGCGGATGAATCAGTGTCTCGACCTCGACTGTTGCACGGTCGGGAATCCCGTTGATCAGTAACTGTTCGCCTTCGAAACGATATCGGTCGGGACTGATTTCCACGCCATCGATGGACAGGCGCCGAAGCTCGATCTCAGTCCCGTGCAGGACGAGATCGGCGGTGGTTTCGCTGCTGGCAGGATTGCGACATACCTGCATGCGATTGGTCACCAGTGTGTTGTCCGGGTCCAGTTCAAAATTCAGCGTGGTTTCTTCCACCAGCCAGACGGGCGGCTGGTAGTCATTGAGGTAAACCGAACGCGGAGCGGAGGCTGCGGTATCTTTGGCGATGTCGGCCATACTGTTCCTTTGTTATAAAGCACAAATCCATTCGCGGGTGCGGGCGACCAGGCCAGCGACCACTGAAGGATCATTGAGTGCATTGGCCACCAGGCTCATGCCTTGCAGCGTTGCTATGAGTTGCAGTGCCAGGGACTGCGGGTCGGATTTTTCCATTGCTTGAAACTGCTGCGTGCACCAGTCCAGCGTGACACGCATCAATTCGCTGGATTCCGCGGTCAGGGAGCTGTCCGAGCGGCGGATTTCATAGGACAAGGTGCCTAGTGGACATCCGTGCTCGGCAATATCCTGCTGACGTTGCAGTGGGAAATCAACGAACGCGAGCAGGCGCTCAGCGGGATCGGGATGTATGGAACATGCGATCAGCAGCTGCTGCATGGACTCGATCCGTGCATCGATAACGGTTCTGGCAATTGATTCCTTGGTTTTGAAGTAGTAATAAACGTTGCCCAGCGGCACGCCCGAGTCCCGCGCAATGTCAGCGAGGGTCGTCTGTTTGTAGCCGCGCCGTAGAATCAGTTCATCTGCTGAACGAATCAGGCGGTCACGTTTATTGCTGATTCTGGGCATGAACGTGTCTTAGTGAGTTGAACAACTAACATAGAAGTCTAGCACGGCAGTGTTGACCGTCAACTCGAGAACTCTATACTGTTACAGGCGTCTGTCATGGCGCCGGCTTGCCAACAATAAGAAATCTGAAGTTCGGAGACGCAGCATGTCAATCACCGGCTGTACAGATTTGATCGAAGCACTGAGCAGTGCCAGCACGGTCGATGAACTGCATACGGTTTGTTCCAGACTCTGTGAAGACTACGGCTTCGAGCGTTTCATCTACGGATCGAGAATCCCGACTTCGTTCGTCAAACCATATTTCATTTTCATCAGCGGCTATCCCAAAGCCTGGCGTGACCATTACACGGAACGCAACTATATGATCGTTGATCCGACTGTGGTGTATTGCGCCGAAAACATCACCCCAATGTTGTGGGACCGACGTTCGGTGCTGCACGATCCGACGCCGGAGGTACAGCGCTTCATGAGTGAGGCGCAGGATTTCGGCATCAGCAGCGGAATCAGCTTTCCGGTGCACAGTGCGCAGGGCGATTTTGCCATGCTGAGCCTCGCAAGCGAATTGCAGGTAATAAATCGGCCGATGATCGACCAGGTGCTGCCGGTCGGGCAACTGTTCACCGCTTATCTGCATGAAGCCGTACGGCGGGTTTTTGATTCCGATGTGTTACCGCTGACCCGGGTGGAATTGACGCAGCGCGAAAAAGAATGCCTGTTGTGGGTTACCGAAGGGAAAACCAACTGGGAAACCTCACGGATCCTCAACATATCAGAACGTACGGTGGTATTTCACCTGCAGAATATCCAGACCAAACTTGGCGTCAGTAATCGCCATCAGGCGGTGGCGCGCGCCGTCGCACAGGGCTTTATTCAGCCCCAGTTCACTCAGTAGACAGGTTCTTTTGCGCTGAGCCGCAGGCGCGACTCAGCCGCAGTATTCCCCGGTAGGCTTTTTCTTCAACTGTAAGATCTTACAGTTACGCAAATCTTTCATCAGCGCTCTACTGCTCTCCGTACTCACCACGGAGGACAGAATTATGCGCAAGATAATGCTGGGTGGCGGCGACGCCCCACGCTTTGATCAACGGACTCTTAACGGGATGTTCGCTTTTCGCCATGAAGTGTTCTATCGCAGGCTCGGCTGGGATGTCGAAACCCATGACGGGCTTGAGTTCGATCTCTTCGATCGTCTGGATCCGGTTTACATGGTGGCCAAAGACTCGCATGACGAAGTGGACGGTTGCTGGCGCCTGTTGCCGACTACCGGTCCCTACATGCTCAGCGATACGTTTCCGCAGTTGCTGAGAGGCGAGCCGGTGCCGCGTGATCCGCGGATCTGGGAGCTGAGTCGCTTCGCGGTAGAGGTCGACACTACCGGCGAGAAGCTCCAGGCACCGCTCAACACAGTCACTATGGAGATGGTACGTACGCTCTACGATTTTGCTGTCGAACACGACATCGATCATTTCGTGACCGTGACCAGCGTGGCGCTGGAACGTCTGCTGAAGCGAACCGGTTTGCCCATACATCGCTTCGGTGATGGCAAGGCGCAGAAAGTTGGCCGGGTACTGACGGTGGCATGTTGGGTGGATATTGACGAGCAATTCGCCGGCGTTGTGTATCCGGATCGTAAAGCCGCCAGTCGCGCGGCCTGAACGGGGTCATATGAAACAACACGGGAACATTCTTGTTGTAGGTGCTTTTGAAGAGGCGGAAGCCCTGATTCGCGACAGTCAGGGCGATCGCTACTGTTTCACCTGTTGCTCAAGGGACAACCATACCAGGACTTCTCCGGATCAGAATGAACGACGTTATGACTGGGTCCTCATTAACGGAGAAGCCCTGGATGGGGACAAAATGGATTTCATCCGGTCCCTTGGTGCACCAGGTTTTTTAAATATGGAAGGCAGGCACGGCTGTGGCGTGGAGTGGCTGTCGGATGGCACCTTGCAATTGCACTGCTGCGCGCAGGTGCATGCGCGAGGCCAACAGTTGCCGGCCGCACCGTTTGCGGAGTCCGCTGATGGAGCCATGGTATTCGAGTATCACGCGCCGGTGAA
>JAGXGS010000084.1 GCA_024636585.1 Thiogranum sp.
CAGGCTCGGATGGCGCAGATTGGCGTCCACCAGCAGTACAGTGTGGTTGACCTCCATGGCCATGCTTGCCGCGAGATTCAGAGCGGTGAGCGTTTTGCCTTCGCCTTCGCCGGGACTGGTAACAGCCAGTACATTCCAGTCATTTTCCCTGAGACGCTGCAGAACCTGGGTGCGCAGCATCTTGTAGGCATCAGTAAAGGCGCCCTGCGGGAATTCGGTCACAATGCGGTTGGCGCGCAATTTGGCATGGGAAATATCCAGATTTCTGGTCTGGGAGTAGACGACATCCCTGATCTGGTCATGCCCTTCGGCGGTTATGCTGGACGCTGTATCCGGCTGCCCGCTGCGCTCTGCGCGGGCGCGCTCCAGTGCTTCTTTTATGCGTTCCATAATGCTGTACCTGTGTTGGCGTCAGGTGTTGATTGCAATGTCGGCCTTTCTGAGTGCTTTGTACCAGAGCACATCGAGAGGCGTCCAGAAGACATGCAGTAAAGACAGTAGCAGGACCACAGCGCCCACGCTGGCGCCAACCCGCGTCCACAGCTGACGTTTGCGCCGGGATGCCTCTCCATCACTTTCCATATACGGGATTGACGCCAAAGGTGCTGCGCCCAGCGCGACAGCTAATGACCGGCTGCTGCCTACCACATCATTCATATTTTCAATGACCAGCGCAAAGCCGATGCCAGAGCCGAGTGCCAGGATCAGACTGAGAATCATGATGGCCGGCCGGTTAGGGCTGATCGGTTCCATCGGGCGGACCGGCTGTTCGATAATCTCGAAGCGCTCGCCTTTGCTGGCTTCTTCCAGTGATTGGGCGATATTTGCCTGCGATTGTTTCCCTTGAATTTCCTGATAGCGTTCCACCGTGTTCATCAGATCGCGGCGCAGTGCACGGTACTGGCTTTCGATCTGTGGTGTCTTTAGCAGGCGCTTTTCGTACTCGGCCTGCTTGGCCTCCAGACGTTGCTTTTCGAGTAACAAGCCAGCCATTTTGACGTCGGCTCCAGCAAGCTGGGTCTGAAGATCAATGTACTCGGGATTGGTTGGGGATGGTTTGTTCCCTGAGGTTGCTTCTTTATTCGCTACGACTTTTACCGGAGTTTTTTCGAGCACCTCAATCTGGCGCTCGACGTTGATTACGTCCGGATGATCTGCTGAATACTGCTGGCGAAGCATAGCCAGCTCAGATTGTAAAAGTTCCAGTTGCGTGGCTCGTTCGGCGGGTGCGGAGGTATCTGTATCGCCCAACTCAATCTCCAGTGCGCGAATTTCGCGTTCCACTCGCTGGACGTCCGGATGATTGTCTGAATAGCGTGCCACCATGCTCATGTGCTGCGTACGCAGCGCCCTCAGCCGTGTGGCGGGATCAAACTGGTCGTCCTCTCCACCGGCGCCATACGGATCGGTCTGTGCAAGCTTCTGCTTGATGTAAAGCTTTGCTTCCTCGAGTGATGACATCTTCGCGGTCAGGTTGGCCAGGCCATCATCCGCGCGTGTCAGCATGGACTCATTGAACTCGGTCAATTCCGGGAGGCTGTCTCCGTGTTCTTTCTTGAAATTGATGAAAGCTTCTTCCAGCGTGTGAATCCTGGCGCTCAGGCGCTGACCTTCGTTATTCAGGAACTCCGCAGTTTCCTGCGCCTGCTCGGAACGCTCGCGCAGATTCTCTTTCAGGTACAACGTCATCAGCTCATTGGCCACCTGCTGAACCTGTTCAGGGTGTTCTCCCGTGAAACTCAGCCGGAATGCGATGGTCGCCGTGGTCGGGCGGCCCGAACGTGGATCAACGACCTGCGCATCGATCATATCAAGTGCGATATTCTCGCGCATCTCCTCGATAATTTCTTCGGTGGTCAAGCGTCGCTTCTTGTCCTGGTAGAGCTCATATTTAGCTATGATCTCCAACAGCTTGGGACGTGCCATGATGCGCTGGCTTATTGCCTGAATGCGTTGTGAGGCGAAACTGGTGACAGTGGTACGCACCAGGTCCGACGGGATGTCCTGCTCCTTGATTAAAATGGTTGCCGAGGATTCATAGGTCGGCGGCCACAGCAGAGCCGTCGCTATTCCAATAGCGAATATGGCCAGCACAATCGAAATGATGCTGATGCGTCGCCGTTTTAGCTTGCTTAGAAACTGGGAGAGATCTGCTGTCTGTTCGGTCATTGCTGTTCTCGTTGGCGCTTTATGAATCTACGCTCTAGTCAGTGGGAAGGCCACTAGCGGGAAGTCGCGATTCTAGGCCAATCATATGTGAGCGTCAAATATGCGGCGTTTTGTACCGCATCCAGATTATTGTCATCGTGAGTTTGTTCACTGTAGCGATAGCTGGCGCCCAGGCGCCAGAATCTGTCGAAGGCCCAGGTCAGCGATGGAGCAATGCTGATGTAATCCCGCTGATCCCCTGTGGAGACTGGGTTATCTGTTTCAGTCTGAAAGAGCTGCGCCTGAAGGCCCGTCGATAGCGTTTCGCTTAGTCGATAAGTTGAGCCCAGGGTAACTTTGAATACTTCAGTCAGGAATCCTGATGCAGCCGTGGTAATGTCTTGCGAAGCGCCAAGAGAAAGGCTGCCGCGGAGGAAATTTTTGTTGATCGAGGCATTGAAGACATACCCATCCTGCTCGTTCTCTACTTCTACCGGAAGCACGATCTCTTCAAGCACGAAGCCAGGGGACAGTATCAGTATGCGCTGATTCGCGGGGTATTTGGACTCGCTATATCTCATGCCGCCGGAGAACGATACCGACAACGTCTCATTGAATTGGTATGAGCCACCAGCTTGCAGATAGGTGAAGCGCGATTCGAAGTCGTCATCATTTTCTGAAGAGACGTGGCCAAGCGTGAGGTTTCCGGTGCTGCGTTCATTTATTATGCGCGACAGCGAAATTTGTCCCCGGTGAGAGAGAGAATCTGGCGGGGAGATCTGGTCGGGTTCGTCTTCATAGTCCAGATTACTGTAGCCATACTCCAGTCTCATTAACATCCGTTCACTAAAGCTGTAGCTCCAGGAAGGATCAATGCTGGTGCGAAAACGGTTGATGCGCCCCAGGACCAGGCCGGTTTCGTCCAGCTGGCTGTCGAGCGTGGTGTCACGGGTCAGATTGACGGCCAATCCCAACGACGATCTTTCCATGCTGTGTTGTGCGTTCAGGAGAAGCGTCGCAGTTTCGTCATCGACATCACTTTCCTCCAGATAGCGCCTGATGCTGGTGTTTAACGAGCTGCTGATCATGGAGCTCTGGGTGCTGCGGCTGAATGTAACTCCTGGACTGAGGATTATCTCGGTCGAAGCTACTTCGTTCTCGGCCTGAAGCCGGATATTGTCGTTGTAGCCGGCTCGTAGAGCGACCACAGGGTCGATTTGCCATTCTGCAGCGCTTGCAAAAGGCTGCCAGAGCAGTGACGCAAGCAGGGCAGCGCCTGTGGAATATCTGTAGATTCGCATGTGTCTTCCCGAGTCGACAGGATTTATGGCACTACTACTACATCACCTGCCTTCAGGACGATGTTCTGTTCGAGGTTGTTGCCTTTTTCCACGTCGCCATACTCGAATGGAATCGCTTCCAATTTGCCGTTTTTGCGACGCAGGATCTTGATCTTGTTCAACGCTGCATAGGTAGAAGTGCCCCCTGCCATACTGAGAGCCTGCATTACATCGACGTTCCGCGTGATCTGAAGCTCACCGGGCCGGTTGACCTTGCCGATCACATACACACGGTTGCCAGCCAGCTGCTGCGCGGAAACAGTCACCACAGGATCCGGAATATACTTGATCAATCCTTTTACAATATTGTCTCGCACTGATTCCACGCTTGTCCCTGCCGCCTTGAGTTCGCCTACGAGCGGATAGGAGATCCTGCCGTCCGGACGGACAATGACAGTGGTTGTCAAATCTTCTTCTTTCCATACCGATACGGCCAGTACGTCACCGGGCTGTAAAAGGTAAAGGGGCAGCGCGTCATTTTCTGTTTCTGCATGCGACAGGTTGGTCATAAATATGGAACATACCAGAATGACCAGCAGAGTACGGAGGTGGTTGAGGACAATGTTCTTCATGCTATTACGCTCGCAGGGCATAGGCTTTTGATAATGAGCTGGTGATTGAAGCAGATCGCCATGGAGGGGTCAAGGGATGTTCGAGTGCATCCTGGCATCAGTGTAAAGCTGCAGCACCAGGCCGGCCGACGACGACAAAATGCATTCGCAAATACACCTGAACATCGTTGCCAGATCATAAAAAAGGCGCAACCCTCGCGGGTTGCGCCTCAGTCCGGTAGCGCAGCCTGTTCTAGCTGGTTTTCGAACTGTTGCGTCGGGTCAGACCGAGCCAGCCAAGCAGCCCTCCAATCAACCACCATTCGGTGAATCTGGTGACAGAAGCTGGATTGCCGACTGTGCAGCCGCCTCCGGTGTTCGGATCACCGACTGTTCCCGGAATCACGGTTGTAACGGTAGATGCCCCGGAAACGCCGCTCGGATCAACCACAGTACCATTAGCCAGACCGTCGGCATCATTCACACCGCCGTCGACGATCGTGAGCTTGAGGCATTCGTCACCCTCGGTCAGCCCGGTGCGGAATGCGCCGGGTGCCAGCTGAGCACAGCTTCCACCAGCTGCCAGCGGCGCCGACATGATGCCATTACCGTTGCTGGTGTCGAAGTCGCGCCACTGATTGTTGATGAACTTCCGAAAACCAGCATCCACCGGAATCGGCGCTGACAGTGGCAGCGTGACATCTACTGCATCACCAGCCGTCAGCCCGGATACCTTGAAGCTGAAGCATCCGCCAATACAGGAGCCGGCGACATCGCTGTCGACGACACCAATGTCGGTTGCGGATATGCCCATCTGGTAGACGCCGGTGCTTGCACCCACGGCGAGCGCCGTATCACCGAGCGTGAGAACGCCACCACTGCTTTTGGCAATCTCGGCTGCTGTGACGACGCCACCGCTGACTACCTGTTGCTGAGTCGGGTTTGCGACGTTATCGACACCATCGCTGCTATCAATGATTCCGTCGCCATCGCTGTCAACGACACTGGCTAGCGTCGTTCCTGGCGCCGCAATACGCAGTGGTATGTTCACTGTCTGGACCAGACCGCTGGCGCCGTCGGTAACTTTGAGTCGAGCAGTAACCGCGCCGGCGGACAGACTCGATGGATCAAAGGTGTAGGTGGCGCTGCTGGTGTTATCGTCATCTGCTGCCAGTAGTGCGGCGTCAGATGTGCTCCAGTCATAGGTGAATGGCCCGGCGTAGCTGATCACTCCATTGACATCAGGATTGACGCTTGCCGTGATCACCGCCGAAGGTGTTGTCGGAGCGATTACGCTGGCAGGGTCATTGGTACCCTGAACGATCGACGTGCTGACATCCGGTAATGCGAACTGTGGCGTCAGTTTGAGGTTGAAGTTCGCATTGAAGTCCTTAAATGGACCGTCAGCCATAGGCACGCCAGAATTCCCGTCGCCATCGGAGTCGATTGTTGCAAAGGTGAAGGTTTTGCCTTTTGCGCCATTATCACCACCGCCTGATGCGCCGGCGAACACCGCGTTTATATCCCAGACCAGAACAACGTCGATATCATTGTTATTGTTCCAGTTGAACAGCATGTGTGCACCGATCTGGTCTTCGCCTACGTCCAGATTCAGTGTATTGCCGCGCGACGTGTCAATGACGTAGCTGCCCGGACCGAAAGCGCGTATATCATGCGCGTTCCAGGGAAAGCCAAAAAACGGCTGCGGCTGAGCGCTATTCATGAACAGGTTGGCAGGCTGACTGCCGGGAGTATTGGTCGTGTAGAGGGTACCATCCCAGCTTGCAAATATATCGGTTGCGCCACCTACAAAATCACCGCTTGGATTAATCATGGTGAAGTTGCTGCCGCTGTCAGCGGCGGCGGAGAATGAGGAGCCGACTATTACCGTCCGCGTTTTGGTGCCTGTGTTGGCGGCGGAATTGGTGCAAGTGTAGGTGATCGTGTAATTGCCATTTGGCGTAGTGGTATCGATCACCATATCGGGTGTGGCGTCTGGCAGAACGCCATCGACGAAGTCCTCGCAGCTCGCCAGCGGATCGTTGTAGCCTGCGCCGGAGGCCAGAATCACGGTCGCGTCACCATTCAGTGTGACGACCGGATCGGGATTGCCGAGAACGACATCGCA
Organism: Thiogranum sp.; assembly: GCA_024636585.1. Classification (GTDB taxonomy): domain Bacteria; phylum Pseudomonadota; class Gammaproteobacteria; order DSM-19610; family DSM-19610; genus Thiogranum. The sequence continues at coordinate 6,168 of JAGXGS010000084.1, forward strand.
ACTTGCCAGGGCCGTATTACCAGCCGCATCGGTTGCAGAGAAGCCCAGGTTGAAGGTCCGGCTGAGGCTCGATCCGAATACCGGGCTGGGAGTGACGGCAGCGCCGGACTGGACAACAGTGCCGGAAATGTCGCCATCCACTGAGTCGATCGCAGTGGCGACAGGGGTCGGATCGATGCCATCGGCTACCTGGGAAATGGCTCCGGCGCCGGTGCTGCAGGCGGGTGCCAGAGTAATTGCGGGCGGTGTGGTGTCAACAACGTTGACGGTACGAACGACTGACGGCGCAGCATTGCCGTCTGAATCCGTACAACTATAGGTTATGCTGTAAGCCCCAGGCACATTTGCATTGACAGTGCTGAGGCTGCTGAAATCCTGTGGTGCGGTGAAACTGCCATTCAGGGGCGTGATGCTTCCGTCATCAGGATCGCTACAGCTGGCACCCGCATCGGTGTAGGCCGTCGCGGCTTCATGGTTGACCGGAGTGGTTCCGAGCAATGTGATCGAGGGCGTGCCCGCCGCGGTGACGTTGACAGTTCGGGTTACCTGCGTGGCGTCGTTGAACGAACTGTCTGCGCAGTTATAAGTTATCGTGTAACTGCCCTGCGCGGCTGTGTTTACTGTGTCGCCGCCTATAGCTACTGCGGCATCCAGATTGCCGTCGACATTATCCGTACAGGTCGCACCCGCCTCGTTATAAGTATCTCCGACGCCGAGGTCTATGCTCGCTGCCCCGGTTCGGGTCAACACAGGTGGAGTCGTATCGGCATAGGTGTCGATCACCATTTCCGCAAAGTCGAAGTTCGCATGAAAGCCGGGGAATGGCGCGGTAGTCATAGGGCTACCGGCAATACCGTCATCGGTTAGCGGGAACAGGTTGCCCAGCGTGGTACCGGCAGTATTGTAGTCTGTCATGGCCATCGGCACAGCGCCAATAACAGCCGGTGAGCCGAGGCCGGCATCATTGGTAGTGGAAATCGCACAGGGCGTACAGCCTGCGCTAATGGTCCCGGTAGCGCCCGGAACTATCGAATTCAGGAAACCCGCTGCATCCAGCACATCTGTGACCGGGATGCCGAAATTACCATTCCAGTTGAAGCCCATTTGAACGCCAATCAGAGTGCCTGCCCCGCCCGTGCCGTCACCGATGTCCTGGAACGACACTGTCGTCGCCGAAGCCAGGCCGCCACCGAAGAAACTAAACGCGTTAATTTCCATGGAACCCGTTTCAGTCGCCAGGTCATAGGTAAAGCTGCCGGTTACTGGGGTGCGTTGTGATCCGACGCCAGGGATAGCTGCTGGGTCATTGCTGTCGCCGTTGACCTGCGGAGCGCCTGAAGCATCAGCCAGAGTGAAATGGCCGGTAAAGGTGCCGCTGACCTGGTCGGCCGGCGCAGTTGCTGACATGCCCATGGCGGCGGCTAATGCCGCTGCCAATGCAGTCTTTTTGAGTGTGTGGTGACCCGTTGGGTTGTGTTCGAACATACCCCGCTCCTCCAAAAAATGTAACTTGCGCCGGGACTGGTGCCCGACATCATGTCTATATGTTTAATGTATCCGCCAGGCGGATGTTCCTACATCTTGAAAGCAAAGCTGACGCCGAGTGCCCACTGCCGCATCGAGATGGCGGTACTGTCGACGTTCTGATCGATATTCTCGTCTCCGGTAGGACCAAAAGCCGAGGGCCCCTTGATAGTATTTTCAAATGCGTGCATGCCGTTCACTGACCACTCGATATTGTTTGACGGACGATAGCTGAAGCCGATCGTGGCGTGGTGTTCCACGGTGGCGGGCGCGAGCATATTGAACAGTACCTGGTCGTCGGGTATGGGCGACTTGCCGTAGTTGTAGCCTGCGCGGAAACTCCAGTGGCTGTTGTAGTCATAGTTGACTCCCACCTTGTATACCCATTGATCCTGCCAGCCGAATCCCATGCCATCATCGCCACCCAGTTTGCAGTTGTCGGGATCGACGTCATCGGCGATGCCGGCGCAGCTGCCATTTACATTGAGATCGCCCGGGTCCGTTACGCTCGGGCCTGTGTTGCCCACTGAACGAACTGAACTGAAGCGAATGTGCTGCGTGTCCGCCGCCAGCGTCAGTTTATCCGTCAGCTTGATTGCGGTGCCCAATGCGAAGTGCTCGGGGATATCGAAACTGCCTTGCTCGGCAAACAGATTTTTGTACTTGTCAAAGCGCGTCATATAGACGCGAGAGGCATAGTTGGCACCGAGTGTCAGTCGTTCGTCGAAAAACTTTCCGGCCCAGCCGACCCGGGCGCCGGCACCGTACGACCAGTCATTACCGCGGCCGCTTACATCCTCTGTGGAAGGTGCAAATCCCAGGTCCTGAAAAGCGCCCAGACCGAAGGCTCGGAACGTCTGCACGGCGAACGCAAGCGATGCACCCACGGAATGGTTTTTGTTGACCTTGTAGGCAATACTCGGAAGCATCTGCATCTGCATCAACTGGACGCCGACATTATAGCTATCCGCATTGCAGTTAAAGTTGAAGAAAGTGCTGCCCACGCCATTATCCGGATTCCCATTGGCGGTTGTTGATCCATTGAGACAGCCGGGTTTCCCCGGTACGTCCTGATGATAACGTGTACCCAGACCAGCGCCGACCGCGGCCATGCCGATGTACATTTGGCGGTTGAACTTATAGATCATCCCCATATTCGGGATCAGGAACAGGTTAGCACCACTGTCATGATTGACGCCGGTGTTCGAGCCGGGGAAACCCGCTTCCAGGGCTGCACTGTCCTGGCGGACCGAACGCGGTGGATTGAACAGTTCACCGCCAACATCGACGCGCATGGCGTTGATGTCGACAAAGGCCATGCCGGCGGGATTAGATGCCGCAGCCAGTCCATCCTGTGCATAGGCGACTCCGACGCCGCCCATGCCGCGGGACTTGGCGCCGTAGCCGATCAAAAAGTATCCGTTTGTTGCGTAGGCACCGGCCGGTACCAGCAGAAGCGAGACCAGACACATGTCCCGCAAGCGCTTGTTTAGCACTTTCATAGTTCTCCTCCAAAATTCCCTTGTGTTTTTTTGCCTGCCCGACCTTCCGCTGTGCCGGTCAAGACCAGGTTAAAACCCGCTTCTTGTGAAACTTGTTGCTCGGGGCAATCAACTTTTATTTTGCTGGACTCCGGCTGCTTTGGGCGTCGCGCTTGACCCGCCTGTAGCGAGCTGAAGGCGCCTGGAATGATTGACTTGAGCATGTGGCTTTGTCAAGTATCACCATGCCGCAAATCGACATCCCGAGCTAAGTTGTGGCGGGTGTCCTGTGGGGGCTTTACCACTGGGCGTCGGGGCGCGCGTTCAGTATAAATTCTGCGGGTTCTGGGTGAAGCGTCGTGCCGGCATATCTGTCGGCATTTCTGACATCGGCACGCCCGCCATGCTCGAGTCACGGCTTATCGCATTAACAACTTGTTTTTCGAGTCAAAAAGGAGCGGTATTCAGGCTGAAAAACCCAGTGACGGATTGTCGAAAATACTTACGAAATCTGAGCAGCAGGCGGGGCGCATCAAAGTGGAAAACTGCAATACATTGTAATAAAAGGAAAATAATGTATTGGCCCGCAAGTTGCACTAGCATTGACTGAGTTCCTGATCGAATCCTGTTTTAAAGCATGGATAAGACAGGCTTTGAGCTCTAAATTTTTTAGTGAGTTTGAGTGATCACTTTGACTTCCTTTTGGAGGAGTATATAGATGAATAATTTGAAGAAAACAGCCCTCGCTTCCGCACTGGTAGCGGCACTGGGCGTATCAGCGACAGCTTCTGCTGACACTATCTCGATGAGCTTTACCGGTCAGTTTACGCTGGGCAACGCTTCAGGCGCTCCGCAGGTCAACGGCGACAGCACTGATCCAGCGGCTATCCCTGGCCTTGGTTCACAGCGCACACCGGTATCCGGCACCGCGACTTTCGACACCGCTACAGGCGCTGGTTCGGCTGCTATCAACCCGTTCAGTTTCTTCGGTGGCGGTCTGGCTTCGGCGACGACAGTGTCGTTCCAGGCTATCGGTGATGGCATGGGCAGCCCCGCCGGCACCCTGGTTGCCGGTACCATGGGTTTCAACTGGAATGGTAATTTCGGCATTCCTGTCACGGCGATTTTCGACGCAGCTGGCTTCTTCGCTAATGTTCCGGCGCCAGGTGCCAGCGTAACCATCGGCACAGGTTGCGCCGGTTGTGCGACATCCTCCACTGCTGACGCCGCCGTCGGCTCACCGGCTGTCATAGGCGCTGTGCCGATGGCTATGACCAACTACAACACCGCCGGTACCACGATGGGCAGTCTGTTCCCGCTAACCGATGACGGTATCTCCGGTAGCCCGATGACCACCGCGCCGTTCCCCGGTTTCAATGCCAATTTCGACTTCACGTCGATCAACGCCACCAATACGAGTGTGGGTGAGGTTCCGGTTCCTGCCGCTGTCTGGCTGTTCGGTTCAGGTCTGATGGGTCTGGTTGGTGTGGCGCGTCGTCGCCGCAGGAGCTAAAAACAACTGTTTCGATCGCGGTCAGGGCGGTAAAACGCCCAGAACAAGCGAGACAGATGTTCGCAGTTGAGAAGGGGGAGTACTTTTGTACTCCCCCTTTTTTTTACCGAATCATTGTGAGCAAGGCAGGCTTTATTGTTCTGTCTTTCTTCTGGCGGAGCGTATAGGGGAGCGTATAGATGAATAATTTAAAGAAAACAGCCCTCGCTTCGGCGCTGGTAGCGGCACTGGGCGTATCAGCGACAGCTTCTGCTGACATTATCGAGATTAGCTTTACCGGTCAGTTTGCCCTGGGTGACTCTGCAGGCGTCCTGCAGGCAAATCCCGACAGCAATGACCCAGCGGCTATCCCTGACGTCGGTTCACAGCGCACACCGGTATCCGGCACGGCTATTTTCGACACCGCTGCAGGCGTTGGTTCTGCTGCGATCAACGCGTTCAGTTTCTTCGGTGCTCTGCTTTCGATGGAAACAGTGTCGTTCCAGGCCATCGGTGACGGGCTGGGCGGAAACGGCAGTTTGGTTGCCGGCACCATGAGTTTTAGCTGGAATTATGGTGGTGCTTCCTTTCCTGTCACTGCGGTTTTTGACGCAGCGGGATTTTTCGCTAACGTTCCGGCACCAGGTGCGAACGTAGTCATTGGCACAGGTTGCGCCGGTTGTGCGACATCCTCCACTGCTGACGCCGGCCTCGGCTCCCCGGCTGTCATAGGCGCTGTGCCGATGGCTATGACCAACTACAACACCGCCGGTACCACGATGGGCAGTCTGTTCCCGCTAACCGATGACGGTATCTCCGGCAGCCCGATGACTACCCCGCCGTTCGAAGGCTTCAATGCCAATTTCGACTTCACGTCGATCAACGCAACCAACGTGAGTGAGGTTCCGGTTCCTGCCGCTGTCTGGCTGTTCGGTTCAGGTCTGATGGGTCTGGTTGGCGTGGCGCGTCGTCGCCGCAGGAGCTAAACACAACTGTTTCGATCGCGGTCAGGGCGGTAAAACGCTTTTTGTACTCCCCTTTTTTATGTGATTTAATTTGAGCCTTTGGAAGTGAGGCTGGCTACCAGCTGGCGGGAGTTACCCGGAGCATGAATCATTCTGATCTAGCGGATCTTGCAACCCGTGCGCAGGCATCTGCCGATGCCGGGAATATGCGTGAGGCGCGACACCTGTTTGACGCATTGTGTCGCGCGGATCCCGATAACAGCGAAGCCTGGCTGATGGCGGGCGTACTGCATGGAGAAACGGGATCACCCGAAGAGGCGCTGTCCTGTCTGGGCATGGCAATCCGGATCAGTCCGGGTTATCCGGAAGCACATCTGGCCACGGCGCATGTACACAAGGCGCTGAAATCACTCGATGCGAGCTATGCGAGCGTCAAGTGCGCGCTCGAGATCGACGCGGATTATGATGAAGCCTGGGTGTTCCTCGGTAATCTCTGCTGTGAGATGAATCGTTTTGAGGAAGCCGAACAGGCCAGCCGCGAAGCGATAAAGCGGTGGCCGGAAAATATCCAGCCACATATCAGTCTGGGAACTGCCCTTTGCAGTCTTGGGCGCGAAGCGGAAGCCGAGCCAGTAGTGCGTCATGCGATGACCCTCGAAGGCGGCGGGCAGCCAATGATCAGCGCCTTGCTTGGTCGCGTGCTGCTGGGCAACGGAAGTTATGCTGAGGCAGAGGCTCTGATACAGACAGCGCTGCCAGCTGCGCCGGACGATATTACTCTGCTGCTTAATCTGGCATATGCCAGGCTCCGGCAGGATCAGCATGAAGCCGCGGAAGCAGTGTTCAGATCTGTCATCGAGCGGGTGCCGCAGAGAGCGGACGCCTGGAATGGCCTGGGCGAAGCACTGCAGGGACAATTTAAACTCAAAGCTGCGGAACAGAGTTATCGCCAGGCGATGGCGCTGGACTCCGAGAATCTCTCGGCTGCCTGTAATCTTGCGCTTCTGCAGGAGATCAATGGTGAGTTTGATGAGGCGGCTGAATCGCTGAGGGCAATACTCGCCCATCATCCGGGACAGCTTGATGCTATCGGAGGGCTTGCCAGCGTGCTGGAGAAGCGTGGCGATATCAGCGAGGCAATCCAGACGCTCGAAATGGCGCTGGAAAGCCCCGAAAAAAATGTACGTGTCGGGCTGGCATTCCAGAAATTGTGCGGAAAAATGAATCGTCGCGCCGAGGCTTTGCAGTTCCTTCAGGACATACTGGCGCGCACAGGGTTAAGTCCGGAAGATCGGGCTGCGACGCATTTTGCACTCGGTAATCTGTACGATGCCGAGGCGGAATATGATCTCGCTTTTGACCAGTATGAGCGTGCAAATACTGCAAAAGCGCAGACCTATGATCCTGATGGCTATACCGCATATATTAATCAGCTGCTCGATGCCTTTTCGTCATCCGCCTTTTCCAGTCTGCCGGTGTCCAGTACTCCCCGCTCAGAGCGAATGGTGTTCATTGTGGGCATGCCAAGATCTGGAACCAGTCTGGTCGAACGCGTGCTATCAAGCCATTCCGCCGTTTATGCGGCAGGCGAGTTACGGAACCTGACCGAGCTTTCGGGCGAAGTGGGACTGCTGGCCGGTGCGGATCGACTTTTCCCCTCCGGGGTCGAAAACCTGGCACAGACTGATGTGGATCGCCTGTCAGAAAAATATCTCAATGTTGTTGCCGACATGGCGCCTGCCGAGGCAAGGGTAACGGACAAGCTGCCACACAATTTTCAATACATAGGCCTGATCCGTGCCCTGTTTCCTGAAGCGAGGATCATCCACTGTACCCGTGACGCTCGAGACACCTGCCTGTCCTGTTATTTCCAGAATTTCTTTGGTCACCACCCCTACACATCGAATCTGGAATACCTGGGGCGACACTACCTGGACTACCAGCGTCTCATGGCTCATTGGCACTCGTTAAATATTCCTGTTCTCGATGTTCCGTATGAACAGATGGTAGAAGATCCCGAGCTATGGATCCGCAGGCTGGTCGAATACTGTGATCTTGCCTGGGAAGAACAATGCCTGCGTTTTTATGAGAGCAATCAGTTTACGCGCACTGCCAGCTACGATCAGGTCCGGCAGCCGATCTACAAGCGTGCCATCGGGCGCTGGCAGCACTATGAATCACACCTGTCTCCGCTGTTGGCGGTACTGGCAAAGCAGGGTCAGAATGCATCGAAATGAGGCGCAGTAAAAAACCCGCACAACGAACTGCCAGCGGGAACGGTATTCTGGTCAGTGAAAAACAGAAAATAGAGAGCCTGGTCAACTCAGGCCTGATTGATCAGGCGCGAAAAACCGCAGAACGCTTGTGCTCCAGGCACAGGAATAACCCGGAAGCCTGGTTTCTGCTGGGCGCGGTGTGCGGAGCCCAGGGGGATTATGCGCGCGCCATAGAGTGTTGCCGGCGCACAACTCAACTGGCACCGGACGTGGCGATCGGACATTTCAATCTGGGTGTGGCGTTGCACCGGGCTGGACGGGCGCAGGAGGCGGTGGTGGCCCTGGGGAAAGCGCTGGAACTGCAGCCGCGCGACACCGCCGCCTGGTTTGCGCTTGGCAACCTGTATGAAAAGCAGAACGAACTGGCAGAGGCGGAACGCTGTTATCGACGGCTGCTGGATATCGACCCGTATTGCCTGAGCGCCCGAATGAATCTCGGCAGCGTGCTTAAGTTGCGGGGTGAGATCGACGCGGCGGAACAGTGTTACCGGGATGCCCTCAAAGCGGTTCCGGACAATGCGGATGTCATCTATAATCTTGGCGTCCTGTATCAGAGTTCGCATCGATACGCGGATGCCGAAATGCGCTATCGCCAGGTTCTCGACATAGAGCCCGAGCACGGCCCGTCATTGAACAATCTGGGTCTGGTCCTGATACCGCAATCGCGCCTCGATGAAGCGGTCGAGATTTTTACCCCCCTGTTGCAGATACGAGCGGGCGATCCGGACACGAGGCGCAATCTGTCGGCCGTATATAAAGAGCAGAACAGACTTGATCTCGCAGAAGAGCAGCTGAAAGCCATACTGTCGGTGGATCCGGAAAACATAGCTGCCAGACAGGATCGTTCACTGGTATGGCTGCAGCAGGGCGAATTCGCGAAAGGCTGGGATGAGTACGAGTGGCGCAGCGCGGGAAGGGATATAAGCGCTCGCTGGCCGTTCCCCGTCTGGGATGGGGTGGCCTCGGCTGATACAACGATACTGGTATTTCCAGAGCAGGGTCTTGGTGATGAAATCATGTTCGCGTCATGCATAACTGACCTTTCGGCTGCTATCGGCCGGGTCGTTCTGGCATGCGATGAACGTCTGGAAAAATTGTTGCAGAGGTCTTTCCCTGCCGCCACGGTGCTGGGACGCAAGGCGGAACAGGATGTGACCTGGCTGGACAGGTTGCCCCACGTTGATGCGCAGATTTCGATCGCAAGCCTGCCAAAACTTTTCCGTCGGCATAGAGATGATTTTCGCTCAGCTGAAAATGGCTATCTAACGGCTGATCCCGCTGCAGTGCAGAAATGGCGCTCACGTTACGCTGCGCTTGGGACGGGTTTGAAAGTCGGCATTTCGTGGCGAGGAGGGCACCTGTCGAACACGCTTTTGAAACGTTCGATACCGCTGGAGAAGTGGACTGAGATTCTATGTCTGCCAGGTGTGCATTTTGTGAACCTTCAATATGGCGACTGCGCGGCCGAACTCGGGGCAATGCAGCAAAGTTGCGGCATTCACATTCACGATTGGGCCGATTCGAATCCAATCGCAGATATGGATGATTTCTCTGCCAAGGTGCGGGCGCTTGATCTGGTGGTGTCGATCGATAACTCGACGGTACATCTGGCTGGTGCACTGGGCGTATCGGTGTGGATATTACAGCCGTTCTCACCGGACTGGCGCTGGATGACGGCTCAGGCCGGCAGTTACTGGTATTCTTCAGTCAGGCAATACAAACAGGCTGCGCCCGGGCACTGGGGTGATGTGCTGGCGCAGGTCGCACATGAGTTAAAAATGCTCGCGGGACGCGTTGAAAATATGAATGGGTGAGAGTTTGGCGGCGACAATGAAAGCGCAGATAAACGTGCTTATTGGTGAAGGAAAATTCGAGGAAGCGCAAGCCCTGTGTAAGACGCTGTGCAAGCGAACGCCAGGTGATGCCGAAGCATTGTTTCTGGCGGGGGCTGTGGATGGGCAGCTTGGGAATTTTGCGGCAGCCGAAACTGCATTAAGACGCGCTCTGGCAATCGTACCGGATCACCCGGTAATCAACTACAACCTCGGCGTTGCGCTATTTCGGCAACAGCGATTCGAGCAGGCCATAAAGTTATTCGCCCGGACGGTGCAGCTGGATAAAAACAAGTTTGAAGCCTGGATGTTGCTCGGCCAGGCAAACGAAGCGATCGGCGCTGGTGAAGACGCACAGAAGGCTTATGTGCAGGCGGTTTCCCTGTATCCCGCTTCGCAAGAAGCGCTGCATGCGTTGGGCGGCATTTATCTAAAGTCGGGTCTATGGGCGGATGCGTCCAATGCGTATGCGCGACTGTTGAAACTGGTTCCGGCGGATCCTTTTTGTATAAAAAATCTCGGCATAGCTCTGTCGCGTAGCTACCAGTTTGATCGGCTTGTTACGTTGCTGGAGCCCATTGCGTTGGCAAGTCCCGAAGCTATTGAGGCAAACGCTTATGTGGCAATGGCTCACATTGAGTTGGGCGAAACTGAGGCTGCGGAAAAGTTTTATAACCGGGTTCTGGACGCCGATCCGGACAATATTGACTCACGCGTTGGTTTGGCGATGATCCATAACTTAAGAGGCGATTATGAACTCGCACTCGAATTCATCGAACCCTTGACCAACGAGCATCCTGTTGCGCCGGTTGTGGCTTTGGGATTTGCGGCTATTGCGCCGCGTTTCAAGCTTTCGGGGCGCGCCATTGAATTGCTCGAGCCGCTTGTCGACAACCTCGGGCTATCAACGCTCACGCGTGCCAGGGCGGCGGTAGCCCTGGGCACGCTTTGGGATAAACAGGGCGATTATGACCGGGCATTTCATCACATCAGGCGCGGAAACGAGTTGAGCGGTGCCAAATTCGACCGGGACAATCTCATCAAGAGTATAGAGATGCTGGAGCGGCTGTATGCAGAGGATTCGATTGCCGCTCTTCCGGTTTCTGGTTCGGCTAGCGAACAACCGATATTTATCGTCGGAATGCCACGCTCCGGTACCACCCTGGTCGAGCAGATTCTTGCCAGTCACTCGCAGGTGTTTGGCGCCGGCGAGCTGAAATACATTCAAAATATCTGTTTTGAGTTGAATGATATGCAGATCAACGGAAAAGCATTTCCGTTCTGTCTGACCGATGTATCACCCGAACAGCTGTTGTGCCTGGGCAGGGATTATCTGGCGCGTCTGGATGTTTTGTCGGGTCATGCGCCCAGGGTGACAGACAAAATACCTACCAATCACCTCTATCTGGGGCTGATATATCAGTTGTTTCCGAAAGCGAAAGTGATACATGTTACGCGCGATCCACTGGACACGTGTGTATCCTGCTATTGCCAGTTTTTCAGTGGAGCCTATCCCTATACTTATGATCTGGATGATCTGGGTTTCTATTACAGGTCCTATGAACGCTTGATGCGGCGGTGGAACAAGGTTCTGCCGATGGCAATACTCAATGTGAGTTATGAAGATCTGGTGTGCAACCAGACCGATATGACCCGGAAGCTTCTTGATTTCTGCGACCTTCCCTGGGAGCCGGCATGCCTGGAGTTTCACAAAACCAGGAGAACTGTCGCAACGGCAAGTAGCGACCAGGTGCGACGGCCTATGTACACTGGCGCTATCGGTAAATGGCGCCGTTATGAACGCCACGTCGGTGCCCTTGTAAGTGCCCTGGAGAAATATTCATGAACGAGTCTGGACTCTATTCCGCGGCTGAACTATTTGAGAAAAATCGATATGTTCAGGTTAAACGATTTATCGAAGCCCCGTTGTTGAACGTCGCGCACCGATACGTGTTAATGCGCGCCCAGAACGGCCAGGTTGCCTACAGTGACAAGCAGGTGCCTGGTGCGCCTTCGGTTTATGCAGACCCGCTGATGGAGTCGATCATGGATCTGGTGACGCCACATGTTGAGCATTTGACCGGCCATAAGCTGTTTCCAACCTACTCGTATTTTCGTCTCTACAAGCAAGGTGACGTGTTGCGTCCACACATAGATCGACCCTCGTGTGAAATCAGCTTTTCCATATGCCTTGGCTGTGATGTCAGTAATGTGCCGGAAGCGGGATATCTGTGGCCGATACAGGTAGACAACAGCCGGGACTACCGCCGTTTCGACAAAGAGTCACGAAGACCTGCCATGCCAGGTGAGGGGATATCCGTGTTACTGGAGCCCGGTGACTGCGTAATCTACCGGGGCTGCGAAGTTCGTCACTGGCGCGATGCATTTGCGGGTAACTACCAGGCCCAGGCTTTCATTCATTATGTGGACCAGAACGGGCCTTACTCGAAATACATGTTCGATACGCGCCCCATGCTCGGAGCGACGGCCGATAAAATAACCGATACTGGACCTTACAAATTTTTCCCCGATGAGAGTGCCTGAAAAAGTGTCAACACTGTCAGATCTGTTTACACCCATCGACGCTGGAAAGCCCGTCTACAGTGGTCCCGAGCTGATGGTAATAGAGGATTGCCTGAGTGCTGCCGAGTGTCAGCAGTGGGTGGAATTTGCCGACAGAAGAGCAGGCATGGCGGCGCCAGTGGGGAGTGCCGATGCCCCAGGTTCGGCGCGGAACGCCAAAAGCGAAGCTTTTGTGGCGGAGCGGATAAACCTGGTGTATGAACCCCAGCAAAGGGCGGCTGCGATAGCCCTGTATCAGGATATTTACGGAAGGTGCATAAAAGCTCACTACGGCGCTGATATGGAATGGTTTGAAGTTCCGCATGTCCTCAGGTATGTATCAGGGGGCAATTATAAATACCACGCGGATGCTGAGGCCTGGGACCAGCAACAGCAATGCTGGGTTCGGGGAATAGACAGGGACTACAGCTGCATAACATATCTGAATTCCAGCTTTACCGGCGGCACCCTGGTCTTCCCTTACCTCAACCTCAGGTTGCACCCGCGCCCCGGACTGGTTGTTGTATTTCCTTCGGATCACCGTTTCCTCCACGCTGCGGAAGAAACCACTTCGGGCAAGCGATATGCGATGGTAACCTGGGGCGCAAGGCGCGGCTCGGAAAGAGTAATGACTCCTCCGCAAGTGGTAAGGCTTTAGCGGGTGGTGGAACTGAACCAATCCAATCCCTTTGACTGTTGCTCAGGAGTGACTCGAATATGAAGTCTTTGGATGATTACATCATGGTCATCGATGACGCGATCCCGCAAGCGCTCGTAAACAGTCTTCTCGAAGAATACCAGGCGTCAGATGCCTGGATGAGTTATGAGGTCGGAAAGTCTGGTGGTGACGCACCAGGAATGCATGTCTTGCTTTCGCATCCCGCAGTTGTCCAGAATTCGCCGGCAAGACAAAAAATACTCGGCGAAATTCAAAGATGCATATTTGAACGGTTTGATCAGTACCATAAGAAATATTCGAGACGTGAGCAAGGCGTGAATTACCTGCCGGTCAGGGAACTGGTGGGCTTGCGGCTCATTCGATACAAACAGGGGCAGTCTCTGGATAAACACACCGACCGTTACACCTATCCGAATAGCAATGTTCAGATCTGGCCGGTAGTGACTTTCACTCTTACATTAAATGCAGACTATTCAGGCGGGGATCTGGATTTGCTTGACGGGGCTCATGTCTATAAAGCCAGGGCGAGGCAGTGTGTTTTTTTTCCCGCTAACTTTCTGTATCCTCATGCAGTGTCTACGGTCAGCGCTGGCACGCGTTATTCACTGGTCGGCTGGTTCGTGTGACCATTTTTCCCGTCGCTTCCCGTTTGTTGCGTTTCAGCGATTATTTTACCCTGGTTAGATCATTCCAGCAGGCAAGGATGTCATCTTCTTCCTGTTGAGCAGAGTAAATTTCTCTGACGTAGTCGGAGGCGACACGTGACTGACGGTGGATTACTTCCGGATTCGCCTGCGCGAGGGCAAGCTGTTTTTCGACGAGATCGGCGAATCCAGTGATATCGCCAACCGCAACGGGCCAGGAAAACTCCGGCTTGAAGTATTCTCGTCCGCCGAAGCCATCATATCCGATCACCACGCAGCCGCAGGCCATGGCTTCAGCCGGAGGGAGCGGGCACCCTTCCGGATAACCAAAACTCAGGAAGAACATGGATTGTTTCATGACTTCGGCAACCTGTCGTTCATTCATATTGTCGATCGCGATGATATCGACATTATTCAATGCGCCACGGATCTTCAGAATTCCCAGCACCTGTAAAGCGTCTTCCGCATGCTTCCGGGGCATAAAGCAAATTGTGGGCTTGCTTGCTTCCTGATAAGTGAATGTATCCATGTCGATCGCATTATGGATGCGGAAAACCTTTTGTTCCGGAAAAACTGATTTTATATAGTCGGCACTATCCTGTGATACCACCATCGTGGCGACATATCGGTCCGGATCGCTGTATGGCATGCGAAATTCTTTGTCCAGAATCGAGTCGAAGCTCTGTCCGAGAAACGTATAACGGCAATTTTGATTGAATATGACGAACCTGGCTTCAGGAGACACTTGTGGCAGAGCGGCCACATCGCACATCCTCGGCCCGAATATTTCAGGTATCACGATGAAGTCATCCGGGTTCACTTTTACCTGAGACAAATACTCTATTCGCGTGTTGTTGCTGAACCAGGTGCAACGGAATCCGGGGTGCTGATGGAGAATGGCGGCGCTGAAGCCATTGGCATTCAGGACGTCAGCGTGCCGGTAAAGTATTTTTATTCCCCCGGATGGCTTGTCATTGTCGGGAGACAAAATATAGATGCGGGACATTCGCGGGCTCGGCTCAAGGGACTATGACAGAATGCCTCCGGGGACGGGCTACTGCATCGAAACAGTATAATCAGCCACAGGTCCGGTTGTTTCATTTCCATTGATGTCGAAATAACGCACTGAGGTGACAGTAGGCGTACCGATGAAAGTAACCGCCGGATGTAACACCACAGAAAGTCGCGCTTCCTGGTATTTCAATTGTCCGGTCGGACTGGTGAGAATTACCGTAAGGTTTTCTCCGCCGTTCAGCCCATAATTAACGCCACGCCCGGATCCCGTTTGCACTGTCAGGTCATCAACCAGAACCCTGATCCAGTCCTGGGTAAGCGAAGCGCCAGAACTCGTTGGCATGTGTATCTTGATTTCGATTCCACCGTAACTGGGGCAGGGGCATGATGGACTGGGAAACTGTGGACCGGCGGTAGCGCTTGCTTGAGCTTCCAGTTGGGCAAGATTGCCACCGAACGTGCTGCCGACACCCAATTCGTACATGAAGTCCGAGGGTGTTCCCGTTCCGGGGAGTATTTCCAGACCAATGGGAAAGCTGTTTATATGGGAGCCGATGGTCGGGTAAGGTGCAGTGGTGTTGAACTGGATCTGGCCAGGGCCGGTTGTCAGGCCCGCAGGCAGATCGAGAGCGACGACGGTCAGCCAGGGTTCATGGCCCGAAGTGTTTATGATGTTCTCAGTTGTGGAGAACTTCGCGTAAATGCTACTGGCTTTATCTGCGTAAAGCTTGAAGATCGAGCGTATATTCGAGGTGATGTCGATGGGCGTGCCATCGACGTCGGAGGTAAACACGGCGGTTGTATTCGCTCGGGTCATGCCATCCGGAGAGCCGACTGCCAGTGCGATTGTGTCTCCCGCCCGTGCGGCCTGAGGAAATGTTTTCACGGCTGTACAGGCCGTGCCAAGGAAAGCAGCAAAAATGAGTAAGGCGATTCGGTGCATGACTGTCCCCCAGCTATGTGAGCATTGTTTTTATAGAGTTATGCAAGCTAAAGTCTAGCATGTACGTGCATTAAAAAGTACCTCGCGGCTCTTCAGGGCGTGTCAACGAAACTCGACTGTTCCTTGCGCTCTCTCTGCTTTTTTGGGCCTGTTTCAGTAGTTATTGATTTTGCGGCAGAAATCGCCCCGATTCAGGTCTGGGTGAAAAATGCAAAAAGTTCCGTCGCCAGCCGTGATCTACGGCAGTCTTATGAAGTTATAGCCTGGCTATCTGCACTCCAATGACTGCAGCAATATTGATCGCTTCACTATGAATTTCGATTTCACTTCTATTACCGCGACGGACATCGCTGCTGCTTTGGTGCCGCCGTGGCATGGCTGAATGAGTTTTGATCTGTATGACGTCGACGCCGTAAATGAGTTTGGGGCTCAGGCGAAAGTGTGGAGCTTCGGTTACTTGACTGAAATCAGCTCGAGCACGCTTTTGGCCCGTGCTCGATAGCTGTGTTTCTTGACGGCCTTCAATAAGCGCTTTGCGTGTTTTTTACACGCTTTTTCGTTAGCAGTGAAATACTCCAGCTTGCGCGCCAGTTCCTGCTCGCTGTCAAAGCTCGGCGTGCCTCTGGCATAAATATCAAGATCGGAACGATAGCTGCTGAAAGGGAAGCCGCCGCAGGCGGCGGCTTCCCAGAAGCGCGGATTGAGATGCGTGGCTTGAAGCCGATTTTGGTTGAGTTCACCGAAATGACTCCATGTTGAATCGCGGTGAATGTTCAGAGTTACCGCCGCGCCACGGTAAAACATGGCGCACTCTTCGGGCGTTACCAGGCGATTATAGTGGATGCCGGCCGTGCTGATCTGCTGCCAGCCCGGTCCGACCCAGGTAAACAGGTGGCCGAACTTCTTTATGCTGGTGCTCAGCAAATTTTCGCGTGCTGCGAAGCACGAACCCAGCATCAGTACGCGGGAGGGCAGCGAAGGCCCATCCGGGTTGAAGATCGTATCATCGTAGCCGCAAGGCAAGTGGGCGGCATGAGAATGTTGTGAATGTGTCGCGAGAGTCGATCTGTCGACCGAAAATACCCAGTCGTAATTGCGAGCCCAGGTAACGCTTTGGTCCACTTCGTAGGGTTCATCGAGCAGAAACACTGCGGTTGGTACGCCGGCAGCGCGGTATTGCTTCACCGCCTCTTCAGGCGTGTTTCCTCCATGCACGACAAAGAAAAGATCCGGCAGCGTAGTCAGGCTCGCTGGTCGCGGTATCTGCGTGGCATCGGCGATCTGGACCCTGCAGCCTTCGTTTTCAAAGCCTCGGGAGATCCCCTGCCAGATCGAGCGATTGTAGGGGGATTGCCCCATGCAGACTACAAGTACGAACATCGAATAAGCGCCAGTGTATTACAGTCATGAATCCGAGCAGAAAGTCCGTATAATAGCATTTGGGGGCACGGCTTATCAGGTCGAATTCTCGCCCAATGGCACACAGGCCGCTTTAACGGCTACTTGTTATGATCACCGGGAAGCCAGTATAAAGGCATGTGATGAACAAACTCCTTATCCTCAACGGCCCAAACCTCAACCTGCTCGGCACCCGCGAGCCAGGCCACTATGGGAGTCTGACACTGGACGCCATCAATCAGCAGATGGAAACCGCCGCCGGCAAACTCGATGTCCGATTGATGACGTTCCAGTCCAACTCCGAGTTCGAGCTGATCGACCATATCCACGCGGCGCCTCACGAAGGCATCGATTTCATCATTTTCAATCCGGCCGCCTTCACTCATACCAGCATTGCATTGCGTGATGCCCTGCTGGCGGTGGGCATACCATTTATAGAGGTCCACCTCTCCAACGTTCATGCGCGCGAGGAATTCCGTTCGCATTCCTGGTTTTCTGACATTGCTGTCGGGGTTATCACCGGCCTGGGTCCGATCGGCTATGAACTGGCCCTGCAGGCGGCCACGGCATATCTCGCTGAGCCGCATTAGACGCCGATCTTCGGCGATTTTAGCCCCATTTCCCTAACATTTTGCGGCAACTCGCGTTATACTCGCGCCCGTTGTTAATTCAGTGGAATGCTGATGGATATCCGCAAAGTCAAAAAACTCATCGAATTACTGGAAGAATCCGGTGTCGCCGAGATCGAGATTCACGAGGGCGAGGAATCGGTGCGCATCAGTCGCTATGCGCCCGCCGCAGCCGCCGCTGCGCCGGCACCTGTGGCGCTGGCCGCTGCAGCGCCGGCCGCCGCCGCTGCGCCGGCAGCCCCGGCAGCAGCCGAGGAGATCCAGGGCCACAAGGTCCTCTCGCCTATGGTCGGCACCTTTTATCGCGCCTCGTCGCCTGCGACGGCGGCATTTGTCGAGGTCGGGCAGCAGGTCAATATCGGCGATACGCTGTGCATCATCGAAGCGATGAAAATGCTGAACCAGATCGAAGCCGACCAGGCGGGCACTGTAAAAGCGATACTGGTCGAAAACGCCGAGCCGGTGGAATACGGCCAGGCGCTGTTTATCATCGAATAAGCCAACATTATTTATGCTAGATAAAGTCGTCATCGCCAATCGCGGCGAAATCGCCCTGCG
>JAGXGS010000085.1 GCA_024636585.1 Thiogranum sp.
CGCGGCGATAATGCCTTCGAAGAAATCTCCTGGGAAAAAGCTTTCGGCCTGCTGGCCGACCGGCTGGGCGAAATCCGCTCCACCGATCCGAAAAAATTCGCCCTGTTCACCGGCCGCGACCAGATGCAGGCCCTGACCGGCCTGTTCGCAAAACAGTTCGGCACCCCGAACTATGCCGCCCACGGCGGCTTCTGCTCGGTGAATATGGCCGCCGGCATGATCTACACCATCGGAGGTTCATTCTGGGAATTCGGCGGCCCCGATCTCGAGCGTGCCAGATTGTTCGTCATGATCGGCACCGCCGAGGATCATCACTCCAATCCGCTGAAAATGGAGATTTCCAGGTTCAAGCGCCAGGGCGGCAAATTCATCTCCATCAATCCGATTCGCTCCGGCTATTCAGCCATTGCCGATGAATGGATTCCCATCAAGCCGGGCACTGACGGCGCTCTGTTACTGGCGCTGAATAACGAAATCATCAAGCAGGGCCTGTATGACCGCGACTTCCTGATCCAGCATTCCAATTCGGCTGAACTGGTGAACATGGACCCCGATTCTTCGGAGTACGGCATGCTGGTGCGCTTCGAAGTACCGCCGGAAGAGGGCTGCTTCGATCCGCAGAACAAGCTCTGGTGGGACCGCAACCTGGACAAGCCCATCTCTGCCCATACACCGGGCGCCGATCCATACCTGCTCGGCAGCTTCACGCTCGAGGACGGCACGCCCGTGAAGTCGGCATTCCAGTTGCTGGTAGATCGCGTCACCCAGTACAGCGCCGAATGGGCCGCTGAAATCACCGGTATTCCCGCTACCACTATCAAGCGCCTGGCACACGAAATGGGCATCACTGCCCGCGATGAAAAAATCGAACTGCCGATCCCCTGGACCGACACCTGGGGCAATGAGCACGAGTCGGTGACTGGAAATCCGGTCGCCTTTCACGCCATGCGCGGCCTGGCGGCACACTCCAACGGATTCCAGACGATTCGCGCCCTGTCGATCCTGATGAGCATTCTCGGCACCATCGACCGGCCCGGCGGTTTCCGCCACAAGGCACCGTTTCCGCGCCCGATCCCGCCCTGCGCCAAAACCCCGAACGATCCGCGTGCGGTGCGACCGGATACGCCACTGGACGGCATGCCGCTGGGCTGGCCGGCCGATCCTGACGACCTGTTTGTCAATGACGACGGCAGTCCGGTGCGCATCGATAAGGCCTTTTCCTGGGAATACCCGCTGTCGGTGCACGGCCTGATGCACAACGCCATTACCAATGCCTGGCGCGGCGATCCCTACAAGATCGACACCCTGCTGATCTTCATGGCCAACATGGCCTGGAACTCGTCCATGAATACCGTCGAAGTGCGCAATATGCTCAACGACAAGGACGAGAACGGCGAATACAAAATCCCCTTCCTGGTGGTCGCCGATGCCTTCCAGTCGGAAATGGTGGCGTACGCCGACCTGGTGTTGCCGGATACCACCTACCTGGAACGTCACGACTGCATGTCGATGCTCGACCGTCCGATTTCTGATTTCGAGGGACCGGCGGACTCGGTGCGTATTCCGGTCGTGCCGCCCACGGGCGAATGCAAACCGTTTCAGGAAGTGCTGATCGAACTCGGATCGCGACTGAAGCTGCCGGCCTTTACCCGCGATGATGGCAGTCGCAAGTTCCGCGACTATCCCGATTTCGTCATCAACTATGAGACTTCGCCCGGCTCCGGCATCGGCTTTCTGGCGGGCTGGCGCGGCAAGGGTGGCGAGAAATTCATGAAGGGCGAACCGAATCCCAGGCAGTGGGAGATGTACGAAAAGAACAACTGCGTGTTCCAGTACGAATTGCCCAAGTCCTATCAATATATGCGCAACTGGAACCAGGGCTATCTGGAATGGTCGAAGCGCCACGGCCTGACGCGCTACGCCGAACCGATCAACATCCACATCTATTCAGAAGTGCTGCAGAAGTTCCGGCTGGCCGCACAGGGAAAATCGGAAGGCAAGCAGCCGCCCGATCACCTGCGCAAGCGCGTGGAAACGCATTTTGATCCGCTGCCGTTTTATTCGCAGCCACTCGAAGCGGAGGCAACTAATCTGCACAAGTATCCATTGAACGCAGTGACCCAGCGGCCTATGGCCATGTACCACTCCTGGGACTCACAGAATGCCTGGCTGCGCCAGATCCACACCTATAACTTTCTGTACGTGAACACCAAAACCGCGCTCGCGGCCGGGATTGCCGATGGCGCCTGGATGTGGGTGGAATCGATGCACGGCAAGGTGCGCTGCCTGTGCCGGCATTCGGAAACGGTTGAACCCGGCACCGTGTGGACCTGGAATGCGATTGGCAAAGCGGCCGGCGCCTGGGGACTGGATGGAGATGCCAACGAGTCGCGGCAGGGCTTTCTGCTCAATCACGTGATCAGCGAAGAGTTGCCGCCGTCGCCGGACGGCCAGCGACTGTCGAACTCTGACCCGGTCACCGGGCAGGCCGGCTGGTACGATGTGCATGTGCGCATCTATGCTGCCGGGGCCGACGAACCGAAGGAATCCTTTCCGCAGTTCGAGCCGCTGCATGCGGTTCCCGGGCAGGCGCAGGAGCGCAAACGCGGAAAATGGCTGACCTTCTTCGCCGGCAGGAAAAGATAATGACTCAACTCGCCCTGGTAATCGACCTCAACGTCTGCGTTGGCTGCCACGCCTGTGTCACCAGCTGCAAGGAGTGGAACACCTCCGGCACCGCAGGTTATATGTCCGACATGAACCCGTACGGCAAGGATCCCACCGGGACCTTTTTCAATCGCGTGCAGACCTTCGAGATCGGCGAATTTCCCAATTCAGAGACCGTGCATTTCCCGAAAAGCTGTCTGCACTGCGAGGATCCGCCGTGCGTACCGGTGTGTCCCACGGGCGCCAGTTACAAGCGGGAAAGCGATGGCATCGTGCTGGTGGATTATGACAAGTGCATCGGCTGCAAGTACTGCTCATGGGCCTGTCCCTATGGCGTGCGCGAAATCGATGAGCACCAGAAGGTGATGAAAAAGTGCACCTTGTGCGTGGATCGCATTTACGACCAGGCACTGCCCGAGCGGGAGCGCAAACCGGCCTGCGTACTGGCCTGCCCAACCAATGCTCGACTGTTCGGGGACGTCAATGATCCGGCTTCGGAAGCGGCTGTGGCGATTCGTGAACGCGGTGGTTACCAGCTGATGCCGGAGTGGGGCACCAAGCCGGCCAACCACTACCTGCCACGCCGCAAGACCAGCATCACCATTCACGAAGACGAACTGGTGCGCGTGGACAATCCTCTCAAGAAAGAGCGTCAGCTTCCCATGCCCGACAAGGATGCACCAACGCTGGACGACGTCACGTCGTGGTAACGAACAATGTCGCCGGTTGTCGATCGCTGCCCTGGTGGAACCTGCATGGTTCGCGCAACGCACCACGAGCTTCGTCGTCAGCCGGCGGCACTCACTTGTTCAGAATCAAGAAAAGTCAGGAGTAGAAAAGATGCATCCCGCGTTTTCTGTCGTATTTCTCACCACCCTGATCGGTGTCGGGCAGGGGCTGTTTCTGGCCCTGTACACCGGGCAGGTGTATTCCGTCTTCAAGGTGCTGCCGGTCCAGGATTCGGCCAACTTCTACGGCATCGGTAGCGGTATCGCGGTGATATTCGCCGCCAGCGGCTTGCTGGCATCGTTCTTCCATCTCGGCCACCCGGAGCGTGCCTGGCGTTCGGCAGCGCGCTGGCGCACCTCATGGTTATCGCGCGAAGTCATCGTGCTGCCGGCGTTCATGGGCGTCACGGCACTCTATGGACTGGTGCATTACAGTGGCTGGAATCCAGTGCTGTTCACCTTGCGTGGCACCGTGGAAGTCGACCTCTCGCTGTTGATTGGCGCGATCAATACAGTAATTGCTTTTGCCCTGTTCCTGTCTACCGCCATGATCTATGCCTGCATCAAGTTTCTGCAGGAATGGGCGTCGCCCCTGACTGTCGTAAACTACACATTGCTGGGCTCGGCTTCTGGCTTTACTCTGGCCACCGCATTTGCCGCCTACCAGGGCTCTGATCTTACCCAGTTCTACGGTGCCTGGGCGATCATTCTGACAGTGGCGGGTTTTATTACCCGGTTGTCGAGCCTGATCCGCAACGCCCGCATCAAACACAAATCAACCATTGGCACAGCCATCGGCATCCGCCATGCCAAAATCGTGCAAAAGTCCCAGGGTTTCATGACCGGTTCATTCAATACCCGGGAATTTTTTCATGGCGCACCGGCATCCGTATTTACGGCGGTGAAATGGCTGTTTCTGATCACGGTATTTCCGGTGCCGATTTTCCTCCTGTCCATTGGCCTGGCGGCACAGGCGGCAGCGGTGCTGGTACTGGCATTTGTGGTTCAATACCTTGGACTTATCGCCGAGCGATGGTTCTTTTTCGCTCAGTCCAACCACCCGCAGAACCTGTATTATCAAACCGTGTAGGCATATCAGCCCACGGCCTTCCGGGCGCGCTTTGCGGCTTGACCGGTATCAAGGGCGCGACGTCGGGTATGACGTATTGTTGCCGTCAATCTTCTGGCCTATGCTGAACTCATGAATACAAAATTAATTGATCCTTTCGGTCGACCGATCGAGTATGTCCGCCTGTCGGTGACGGACCGCTGCGACTTGCGTTGCAGCTATTGCATGCCGAGGGGCTTCAGTGACTTCGAAGTTCCGGAACACTGGCTGAGCTTCGATGAAATCGAGCGCGTCATCGGCGTGTTCGGGCGTCTCGGTGTCACACGCATTCGACTGACCGGCGGTGAACCACTGGTACGCAAGGACCTCCCGGAACTCGCTGCACGTCTGGCGGCGTTGCCGGGCATCGACGACCTTTCGCTGAGCACCAATGCCACACGCCTGGCTCGCCATGCTGCCGCACTGCACGATGCCGGCGTGACTCGCATCAACGTCAGCCTGGATACCTTGCGCCCCGAAAGGTTCAAGGAAATTACCCAGGGCAAACTTGAGAAAGTGCTGGATGGCCTGCTGGCTGCCAAACGGGTTGGCTATCATCCGATCAAGATCAATATGGTGGTAATGGCCGGCGTCAATGACGATGAAGTGGAAGACATGGTCGACTTCTGCATCGAACACGATTTCACCTTGCGCTTTATCGAAACCATGCCGATGGGTGACACCGGACGTGCCGCCAGCCGGCAATATGTCAATCTGCAGGACGTGCGCAAGCGCCTGGCGGAACGTTATGAACTGGTGGCGGGTGTGATGCCCGGAGGCGGACCGGCACGCTACGTGCGCGTCGCCGGAACCGAACTGCGCATCGGCTTCATCACACCGATTTCGCAGCACTTCTGCGAGACCTGCAATCGCGTGCGACTGTCGGTGGATGGCACCTTGTATATGTGCCTCGGCCAGGATGACAAGGCGGAACTGCGGCCGCTGCTGCGGGCCGGCGCCAGCGATCAGGATCTGGAAGAAGCCATCCTCGCCGCTATCGCACGCAAGCCGGAACGCCACGATTTCCAGGGCCGCCCCGAGCAGGTGCTGCGCTTCATGTCAGTTACCGGCGGCTGACAGCTCCGTCATTGCGATGCCTCGACCCGAAGGGTGAGGTACCCATAATGAACCCCGGAGGGGTTCTATGGGCGTAGCGCGGCAATCCCTCAACAGTGCAGGCGCATTCTGGATTGCCACCTTCAGTTGGTTCCGAGGGCCGTAGTGGGATCTTCGTCGCGCATATCCGGCATGCGGTGCGCTATGCCCATGTGGCAATCGATACAGGTCTTGCCTTCTTCAAGACCGGTGGAGTGAAGGGCCACGGCGCGGCGCCCCTGCTTGGTGAAATCCATGGAATCGAAGTTATGGCAGTTGCGGCATTCACGCGAATCGGTGGCTTTCATAGTCCGCCACACATTACGTGCCAGCGTCAGCCGTTTTTCCTCGAACTTTTCCGCCGTATCGATACTGCCCAGCGCTTTGTGTAAAAGTTCGTTGGTCGCTTTTATTTTGCGCACCACCTTGTGTTGCCATTCCTTCGGCACATGGCAATCCGGACAGGTCGCACGTACGCCGGTGCGATTGCTGTAGTGGATGGTGTCCTTGTATTCCTGGTACACGTTATCCTCCATTTCATGGCATGAAATGCAGAACTCTTCATTGTTGGTCATTTCCATAGCGGTGTTAAAACCACCCCAAAAAATGATGCCGGCGACAAAACCCACCGCCAGCAGGGCGCCAAGCGAGTAGCGCACGGACGGGCTTTTCAGGAATTCCCAGGTGCGGCATATCAGGCCCGTGCATTCAGATGTCTCTTTGTTGCTCATCGTTTCACCTTTTAAAACTGTGGCGGGATGTTACTGGCCGGAGATTCCGGTAACCGGCTCGAAGGTATTACCCACCAGCGGCTGCTCATTCACCTGCGGCACGTGGCACTGGGTGCAGAAATAGCGTCGCGCTGAAACATTGGCCAATACGTGCTTGTCCCGATCTTCGAAGTGCGTCTGACTGATCTTGGTCGCACGGGCTTCCTTGTAGTTTTTCCAGCTGTGACAGCTCAGGCACTTGTTAGCATTGATGTCGATGGTGTAGCCATCGATCTTGTGCGGAATGAGCGGCGGCTGCTGGACATAGTCGCGTTCGATGGGCTGACCGTCCTTGGCGTAGTGTTTCAGCTCGGGCGCCTGGTCCGGCGCGGTAATTTCGGAGTGCCCCCGCAGCGACACGACATCTTCGGCCGGCACTTGCAGCGGAAGGCCCGCAGCACCCAGTAATACGACAGCGAGTGAGAGTTGCTTGATCATTGTGGAACCTCCATTCCGGAAGAATGTTGATGTTGGCGGCTGGCGTCCGGCCGATTGTGGAAGCGGCTGCCAAACGTGAAAACCTCTTTGCTGCAGACGTCGATACAACGTCCACAGTTGGTGCAATGTGCCGAGCTGATAACCGGGCCCTTGCCCTGCTGCTCGCCCTTCAGCGCGAGGCGGATCACCTGCGGCTCCGGGCACACGGCATAACAATCCATACAATCGTTGCAGTGCTCGCGTCGGTCGGCGCGCACCCGCACCAGACTATGGGTGCCAAGCGCACTGTAGAAAGCGCCCATCGGACACAGGTGTCCGCACCAGCCGCGTCGGCTGACCAGCAGATCGAACAGAAAAATCGCCAGTATTATGAGCCACCCGAATCCCATGCCGAATATCAGTCCACGATGCAACACCGAAACCGGATTCACCAGCTCCCACGCCAGACTGCCGGTGATCAGCGCCAGCAACAGCACCGCACCCAGCAGCCAGTAGCGGGCATTCGGTGATAGCCGTGACGCGGCATTGATGCCGAGTCGGCGACGCGACCAGTGTGCAGTATCAGTAACGATGTTCACCGGACACACCCAGGCGCAGAACACCCGGCCGCCCACCAGCAGATAAAAAGCCACCACCAGCAACGCACCGATAATGGCGGTCAGTTCCGGCAGATAACCGGTCGCCAGCGACTGCAGAAAAATGAATGGATCAGTCAGTGGCAACACATCCAGCGTCCGGCTGGAGGTCAGGTTACCCTTGACCATCCAGATACCGAGCCAGGGCCCGAGCAGGAACAGCCCGAGGATGGCAAACTGACTGAAGCGCCGTGCCAGCAGCCATTTGTGCCTGGCAAACCAGCCGCGCTCTGTCGTCGCGGCGATGCCTGGCTGTTGCAGCCCAGTCATCGCTGCTGCTCCAGACCACGATTCAGGGTCTCCAGCGGATCGGCATCGAACGGCAGCTCACCGCCCTGCTCATAAATCAGGCCTTCGCCTGCATAGTCGTAGCGCTGCCCTTCCGGCAGGTTGTACTGGTGCTGCTGGTCGGGCGTCACCAGACTGCGGCCGGCTTTCTGTTTTTCCTCCCAGCCCCAGCGATAGTGCTGACCCAGCTCGCCCCTGGCGAGATACATGGGCAGAATCTTGATTGCCGCCTTTTCCAGCACACAGGCTTTTTCGCACTTTCCGCAACCGGTGCAATGATCCGAATGCACCACCGGGATGAACACCGCATGCTTGTCGCTGCGCGGATTGTGGTGGCGCTCCAGAGTGATGGCCTTATCGATGGATGGACAGACGCTGTAACAGACTTCACAACGCAGGCCCTGGAAGTTGAGGCAGTTCTCCTGATCGATCAGCACCGCCAGTCCCATGCGCGCAGCATCGATATCCGTAAGTTCGGGATTCAGTGCGCCGGTTGGACAGGCCTTGACGCAAGGGATGTCATCACACATCTCACAGGGAATACTACGTGCAGTGAAATAGGGTGTCCCCAGGGCGACAGCATCGTCCAGCGTAGCCAGGCTTAACGTATCGAAGGGACAATCGCGCACACAGAGACCGCAACGGATGCAAGAACCGAGGAACTGTTCCTCGTCACGCGCACCGGGCGGGCGAATCGCCAGCGACGGCAGCGAATGTGCCTGCCGCGCATACAATCCCAAACCGCCGGCAAACAGCGCCACACCGCCCGCAGTGCGGGCCATATCGACGAGGAATCGTCGGCGTGCGGCGCTGATCTGTGGTTTGCTGCCCATCATGGTTCTATCGCGCGCCTATACCTTCGCGACTTTCACAGCGCACTTTTTGTAATCCGTCTCCTTGGACAGGGGATCGGTTGCATCCAGTGTCACCTTGTTGATGAGCCGGCTGGCGTCGAACCAGGGCACAAAAATCAGCCCCCTCGGCGGACGGTTGCGACCGCGGGTTTCGACACGCGCGATCATCTCACCACGGCGGCTGACGATCCTGGCCGGCACGCCACGCCGTAAGCCGCGCTCTTTGGCATCATCGGGATGCATGAAAATCACTGCATCAGGAAATGCGCGGTACAACTCCGGCACCCGCCGGGTCATGGATCCGGAGTGCCAGTGTTCAAGCACCCGCCCGGTCGACAGCCAGAGGTCAAATTCCTCATCCGGGCTTTCGGCGGCCGGCTCGTAGGGCGCGGTAATGACGTTGGCCCGGCCATCCTCATTACCGTAGAATGCGACTTCCTGACCTTTTTTCACATACGGGTCGTAGCCTTCACGGTAGCGCCACAGGGTTTCCTTGCCGTCGATAACCGGCCAACGCAGCCCGCGCACCTTGTGATAGGTATCGAAAGTTGCCAGCTCATGGCCTACCTTCGGACCTTCCAGCTGGAAGCGGCGGTATTCCTCGAACAGCCCTTTCTGCACATAAAAGCCGAAGTCATCCATTTCCTGATTGCCATAGATATTGCCTTCATCATCGGTGACCAGCTGCATCTTGAATTTGTCGACCTGTCCATTGGCAAACAGCACGTCATACAGGGTCTTGCCCCGGGACTCCGGCTGTTTCGCCAACAGATCTTCCGGCCAGACTTCTTCCACCTTGAAGCGTTTGGAGAATTCAACCAGCTGCCATAAATCCGAACGGGATTCACCTGGCGCCTTCACTTGCTGCCGCCAGAACTGGGTGCGGCGTTCAGCGTTACCGTAAGCGCCTTCCTTTTCCGTCCACATGGCAGTAGGCAGAATCAGGTCAGCGGCCATGGCAGTCACTGTCGGGTACGGGTCAGACACAACGATGAAGTTCGCCGGATTACGATAACCCGGGTAGGTTTCCTCGTTCATGTTCGCCGCGGCCTGCATGTTGTTGTTGCACATGACCCAGTAGGCGTTGAGCTTGCCGTCCTTCAGCATGCGGTTCTGCAACACGGCGTGATAACCCACCTTGCCGGGCACCGTACCCTCCGGCAGCTTCCAGATTTTCTCGGCCAGATCGCGGTGCGGTTTTTTGTTCACGACATAATCGGCAGGCAGACGATGCGAGAAGGTTCCGACCTCGCGCGCGGTACCACAGGCTGATGGCTGACCGGTCAGCGAGAACGGGCTGTTGCCCGGTTCCGATATCTTGCCCATCAACAGGTGAATGTTGTACACCAGCCCATTGGCCCAGACGCCGCGAGTGTGCTGATTGAAACCCATGGTCCAGAACGAGGTGACCTTCCTGGCCGGATCGGCATAGAGTTTCGCCAGCCGCTCCAGGTTGGCTTCCGGCACGCCGGACAGTTTCGATGTGTATTCCAGCGTGTAGGGTTCCACCGATTTGGCGTATTCCTCGAAGCTGATCGCCGACAGCTTGCCGCCGCCCGCATTTGCAGCCTTCTGCTCCAGCGGATGTTCGGGACGCAGGCCGTAGCCGATGTCGGTCGGCGTGGCAGTGAAATTGACATGCTTGTCGATGAACGCCTGGTTGTAGGCCTTCTTCTGGATGATGTAATTGGCGATGTAGTTGAGAATCGCCAGATCGGTCTGTGGCACGAACACCATATTGTTGTCGCCGAGATCGAAGCACCGGTGCTCGAATGTGGACAGCACGTGCACTTCACAGCCGGGTTTGGTCAGACGCGTGTCGGTCAGGCGCGACCACAGGATCGGGTGCATCTCTGACATGTTGGAACCCCAGAGCACGAAGGCATCCGCGTGTTCCAGATCATCGTAGCACCCCATCGGCTCGTCGGCGCCAAAGGCACGCATGAAACCACCGACCGCCGAAGCCATGCAGTGACGCGCATTGGGATCGATGTGATTGGAACGGAAGCCGGCCTTGTACAACTTCAATGCGGCGTAACCTTCGAACACGGTCCACTGGCCGGAACCGAACATGCCCACCGTGGACACGACTTCATCGGCTGGTTTGCCGCGGTTCGCCTCCATGTCATTTTTCAACGCGGCCTTGAACTTCTCTGCCATGACGTCGAATGCTTCATCCCAGCTTACCGGAGTGAACTCGCCGTTCTTGTCATACTTGCCGTTGGTCTTGCGCAGCAGTGGCTGGGTAAGCCGGTCCTTACCATACATGATCTTGGACAGGAAATAGCCCTTGATGCAATTAAGACCACGGTTCACCGGTGCGTCCGGATCGCCCTGGGTGGCGACTACCCGGCCCTCTTTGGTGCCGACCAGCACGCTGCACCCGGTACCGCAGAAGCGGCAGGGCGCCTTGTCCCAGCGAATCACGTCTTTGGATGCGGCCAGTGCGCCCCCGACTCCGGGAATAGTGATACCGGCAGCTGTAGCGGTGGCGGCAATTGCGTTGGATTTAATGAAATCCCGTCTGGTGAGTTTCATTGTTCGGCCTCCTGTTGACCTGATTCTTCAAACTGGTGGTAAATCATCGAGGCGGACAGCACGCCCGGCACGTCCTGCATCTGCACCAGCAGATCCGACATACTGCCCTCGTTTTCCTGCTCGACCGTCACCACGATACGTCCATCCGGATTCGCGCCATGCACTTCAACGCCCTGCAGTCCGGACAGCGCCTGCGAGACGGTTTCGAGGTGCTGCGGATAAGCGCGCACCAATACACCACTGATATGCATGTTCATGTTGCCTCCTGTAACTCAACCGGCTGAACCCGGATCGCCTGCACCGGACACACCGGGTAACAGGCTCCGCAGCCATTGCAATTTGTGAGATTCACTTCCGGAATCGCCGCGCCACCGATCTGCAGACGCATGCTGATAGCACGCGGCTCACAGGGGTCAGTGCAACTGCGGCACTCCACGCCCCGCTGCGCGATACAGACATCCGCATCGATCACCGCGCGCAACGACCACGGCGCTCGATCGACAGTCTGCAACAGCGCGCCCGGTTGGCAGGCGTTCACGCAGTCACCGCAGAACAGGCATTCACCGGCGCTGAAATCGACCTCGGGAAAACCTCCGCGGCCCTTTATCAGAATCGTGGTGGGACAGCGCGACACGCAGTCACCGCAGCGGTCACAGCGGGCAAGAAACTCGCTTTCCGGAAGCGCCCAGGGTGGGCGCTGGGGTGCAGCGCGCCCGGCGAAGTCGCCGCGTAAAAACTGCATTCTGGTAATTGCTGTGGCCACGTTTCGGAACTCGGACACTCAGATCAGAAGGTGAATCATGATGGACGTTTTTGACGAGTAAAATCCTTGACGCACATCAAGCATGGTGGGTATCTGGCAATCTGTCATGGTGAGGCATGCATCGCTATGAATCAACCAGTTGCGTGAAGATCATACCGATGCCGAGCAGCGCAATAAAAACTGCGAACGTTTTCTTCAGTCGCCGTGGATCGATCCGGTGCGCAAGCGCTGCACCGAGTGGTGCAGCCAGCACACTGGCTAGGCTGACAGCGCCGGCTGCCGGCCAGTACACATAGCCGCTGCTGCCGGCGGGAAGCGCCGCCTCGTTCCAGCCTGCCAGCACGAAACCGAGCGCGCCGATTACCGCAATCGGCAGCCCACAGGCTGCCGAGGTACCCACTGCGCGACGCATGTCGATGTTGTGCCAGACCAGGTAAGGCACAGTCAGAGTGCCCCCGCCGATGCCCAGCAGCGCCGACACTGCACCGATGATCAGACCCGCCAACGCGTTCAGCAATCGAGCCGGCCTCTCCCGATGCGGCGCCGGCGCCCTACCGAAACCCATTTGCGCTGCCACCGCCAGCTCGAACATCCCGAATAACAGAGCCAGCCACACACCACCGATCCACACCGCAAGCACACCACCCAGCCAGGCGCCTGCAAGAATGCCGGCCGACAACTGCAGCATCAGCGGCCAGTCCACCGCGCCGCGCCGGTGATGCGCGCGCATCGACGACAGGGAAGTGAATGCGATAGTAGCCAGCGAGGTGCCGATGGCGAGCGGCATGACAAGCTCCGCTGAAAAACCCTGGGCGACAAAGCTGCCAGCCAGAATTGGCACGATAATCAGGCCGCCACCGACTCCAAGCAATCCGGCTATCACGCCGGCAAACACACCCAGCAGCGCATAGACCAGCAGCAGTGAAAATATTTCCATGGGCGGCATTGTACCTTTGGCGGGACTCTTTTATGGTTAGCCGCGTCTCATGGATATGGCGGTAGTGTGCAGTTAATGGAATTGTGGAATCTGTGTCGGCGACTTGCAGTGATTTGCATCGTGTTTTTACCGCCGGCCGCCTCGGCAAGCACTGCGACAGAGCAGCAGGAGATGTTCCTAGACGCCGAAAAAGCACTGAACAGCGGGCAAACCGAAGCCTTCGAAGACCTCAAACGTCAGCTCCACGACTATCCCCTCTACGGTTACCTCGATTACTGGGCCCTGGAACGCCGGATCAAGACGGCCTCACCCGATGAAGTGCAGGCCTTTCTGGAACGCTATCAGGATCAACCGATCGCGGATCGCCTGCGCTCCAGCTGGCTGCACGTGCTGGGCAAGCGCAAGGACTGGGTCAATACACTGCGCTTCTATCAGCCCCAGTCCTCGGTCACGCTGCAGTGCTACGAGGTGCGCGCTCGCCTGACCCGGGGCGATCGCAAAGCGGCGCTGCAGGACACGCTGGCACTGTGGCTGGTTGGCCACTCGCAGCCGGATGCCTGCGATCCGGCGTTCGATCAGATGTACGCCGCATCGATTCTCGACAGCCAGCATATCTGGCAACGCATTCGCCTGGCCTTCGCTAACCAGAAAACCAGTCTCGCAGGTTTCCTTGCCAGGCGCCTGTCGGAAAGCGACCGTGAATGGGTGAAGCGCTGGCAACATGCACACCAGCGTCCAACCGCAGCACTCAAGGCCGACTGGGCACGCCAGGACACGCCTCTGACACGCGAGATTCTGATGCACGCGTTGCACCGCCTCGCGAGTCACAAGCCGGAGCAGGCTTTTGAACACTGGCAACAGCTCGCCGCCAGTCATCCGTTCAGTGATGACCAGAATGGCTCGTTGATCCAGACTATCGCCCTGCAGGCTGCGCTCGCCAATCATCCGCTGGCGGCGCAATGGATGGCCGCGGTGCCGGACAGCCACGCCAGCACCAGCACCCGTGAATGGCGCATTCGCGTGGCCCTCTTCAACAACGACTGGCCCGCGGCACTGCGCTGGATGGATAAACTGGAGCCGCAGGAACGGGATTCGGAACTCTGGACTTACTGGCGCGGACGTGCCCTCGAAAACAGCGGTGCCGCCGGCGATGCGCTTACCGTTTTTACCCGGCTCAGCGGCGAACGCAGTTACCACGGCTTCCTGGCCGCCGATCGCCTGCACCGGCCTTACCAGATGGATGAAGCACGCATCGACCTGGACGGGCAACAGGTGCAGCAGATCGAAAAGCTGCCAGGTATCCGCCGCGCACACGAGCTGTACCTGGTCGGCAAGCGCCTGGATGCCCGGCGCGAATGGTTTCGCGCCACCCGCAACCTGTCCGAAACGGAGCTGAAGTCTGCCGCACTGCTGGCGCACAGCTGGGGCTGGCACGATCGCGCCATTATCACTGCCACCGAGGCGCGCTACTGGTCCGACCTGACGCTACGCTTTCCGCTGCCGCACCGTGAAACGGTTCTCGCCAATGCCCGGCAGTACAACCTGGACCCCGCGCTGATTTATGGTGTGATTCGTCAGGAAAGCGGCTTCATGGAAGATGCCCATTCGCCGGTCGGCGCCCTGGGCCTGATGCAATTGATGCCGGCGACCGGCCGGCAAACGGCGCGGGCGCTGAATATCCGTTACCACGGCAATCGTTCCATGTTGCAGTCAGATTCTAATATACGCCTCGGCAGCGCCTACCTGAGCAAACTGCTGGAGCGCTACAATGGCTCGCCAGTACTCGCCGCGGCGGCCTATAATGCCGGGCCACATCGGGTGAGCCGCTGGTTGCCGGGCGACAGCAACATGGC
Organism: Thiogranum sp.; assembly: GCA_024636585.1. Lineage (GTDB taxonomy): Bacteria > Pseudomonadota > Gammaproteobacteria > DSM-19610 > DSM-19610 > Thiogranum. The sequence continues at coordinate 14,675 of JAGXGS010000085.1, forward strand.
GGCCGACCTGTGGATGGAGCAGATTCCCTATCACGAGACTCGTGACTACGTGCGCCGGGTGTTATTCAACGCCACCGTCTTCGAGTGGCGTCTGCAGCGGCCGGTAACCCGCATCAGCGAGCGCATGCCGGCCATCCAGCAGCGCTACTAGCACAGGCTGTCAGCCACCGCGCGTGGTTGTATACTGGACCAATAGAAAGCGGGAATAACTATGAAAAAACAACGTATCTGTGTGATCGGCGGAACCGGCTTTGTAGGAACGCACCTGGTGCACCGGCTCGCTGCGCTGGGACATTCGGTCACGCTGACCACGCGGCGCCCGGAGCGCCATCGCGAATTTCGACTGCATGACTCGGTGCGGGTGGTGAAAATCAACCCTTACGACAGCGTCGCACTGCAAACCTTGTTGACCGGTCATGATTGCGTGATCAACCTTGCCGGCATACTCAACGAAACCGGCAACAGCAGCTTTCAGACAGTGCATGCGGAACTGCCGCGCATCATCGTCAAGGCGATGCGGGAAAGCGGTGTATCACGACTGCTGCACATGAGCGCGCTGAACGCCAACGTCAACGAATCGCACAGCCGCTATCTCAAGTCCAAGGGCCAGGGCGAAGACCTCGTGCAGCAACAGGCTGGGCTGCGGGTTACCAGTTTTCGTCCATCGGTGATATTCGGTCCCGGCGACAGCTTCTTCAATCGCTTTGCCACGCTGCTACGGCTGGCGCCACCGGTGTTCCCGCTGGCCTGCGCCGGTAGCCGCTTTGCACCCGTATTCGTAGGTGATGTCGTCGAGGCTTTTGTAGTGGCAATCGATGACGAACGCACGGTCGGCCAGCGCCTGGAGCTGTGCGGACCGAAAATCTACACCCTGCAACAGCTGGTGCAATATACGGCGCAGCAGATCGGCAAGCGCACGCGGGTCGTCGGGATACCGGATTTCATGGCCCGCCTGCAGGGGCATGCGCTGGGTCTGGTGCCCGGCAAACCCTTCTCCATCGACAACTACTATTCATTGCAGAAAGACAGCGTCTGCTCTGTTTCGGCGCTGTCGTCACTCGGCATCGACGCCCATTCGGTGGAGTGCATGGTGCCCGCCTACCTCGCTGACCGGCACACCCGCGCACAGTATGATCGCTACCGCGCCAGCGCCCGCCGCGAGGTCTGATGCAGGTCTACCTGGTCGGTGGCGCAGTCCGTGACGAACTGCTGGGACTGCCGGTCAGGGAGCGCGACTGGGTAGTCATCGGGTCGACACCGGAGGAACTGCGCGCCCGGGGATACCGGCCGGTCGGCAAGGATTTCCCGGTATTCCTGCATCCCGAGACAAAAGAAGAATATGCCCTGGCGCGGACTGAACGCAAAACCGCACCAGGCTACAAAGGCTTTGAATTCCACGCCAGTCCGGACGTTACGCTGGAAGAGGATTTACGCCGCCGCGACCTGACCATCAACGCCATGGCAGAAGATGCTGATGGCAATCTGATCGATCCCTACCACGGCGAGGAAGATTTGTACGCCGGCCTGCTGCGCCACGTCAGCCCTGCGTTTGCCGAAGACCCGGTGCGGATTCTGCGGGTGGCGCGTTTTGCTGCGCAGTTCGGCAAGTGGGGCTTCAAGGTTGCGCATGCAACCAACGGCCTGATGCGCAGCATGGTCGCCAATGGCGAGGTCGATCACCTGGTGCCGGAACGGGTGTGGTCGGAATTCGCGCGCGCGCTGACCACCGACACGCCGGAAAAGTTTTTCACCGTGCTGCGCGGCTGTGACGCACTGGGCGTGCTGTTCCCGGAAGTCGATCGCGAATTTGCGCAACCGCCAGGGGCGCATGGCGGCGGTGAATTACCCGGACCGTTGCTGGCGCTGCAAGAGTCGGTATCGGGCAGCAGCGATCCGCGCATACGCTTTGCCGTATTGATGCTGGCGCTCGGTCGGGATCTTTCGCAGCAGCAGCGTCTCGACCAGGTGCAGTCGCTATGCCAGCGCCTGCGCGCCCCGAATGAATACTCTGAACTTGCCGCCGACGCGGTGCGTCTGGAACAAAACGTCACCAGCGATGATCCGGAACAACTGCTGAACATGATGGAAACATCGGGTGCTTTCCGGCAGACCGGGCGCTGGCCGCTGCTACTCGAAGTCTATCGGGTCGCCGGTTTGATCGACGGGACACGCCAGCAGCAGCTCGGTGAACTCAGCAGATGCGCTGCCGCAGTCAATGCTGCACAGCTCGCGGAACAACAGTTGAGCGGGCCCGCGCTGGGAGCCGCCATTCGCGAGCGGCGCCTGGCAGTGTTACAGGATGCAGATTGATCCTATTGTCCGTAACCGGATCCTTCATGTTCACGGCGGCGTCCCACCATAACGAAACCGATCAGAGTAATTCCCACATAATACAGAAGCCCGGGAGTCGCTTCCTTACCGGCCACCAGCGCAGCTCGCCCGGACACCAGCTGGTTCCAGCCCCAGACTGCCGACCCGGCATCCCCAAAAGAATGCTGTGCGATCACCCAGCCGACATTGCCTGCCTCAGCGGCGAATCCTTCAGCCAGACCGGAACCCGAAATCTGCGCCGCATCATGGGAAACGGTCGGTGCGCCTGCTGCGGCAGCAGTGGCGGTACCCGCCGTAGATAGACATATCATTCCAATCAACAAGTTGCGCAATAACATGGCCCCGACCTCGAAAAAGTGAATTTATTGTTACCCGGCTTTTTTGCAACAAGGGTGCCATAAATACAACTGGCATTAGATACAGTAAGTTACCGATACCCATTCAAAAAATGATAGAGGGATTTGCCCCAATCCGGGGCATTTGCGCCGACCCTTGCACCGTCAGATGACCCGGCTCACCAGAACAACAGGAACAGCGCGGCACCGAGCACGAAGCGGTAGATCACGAACGGCAGCATGCCGATGCGGTCTAGCAGTTTGAGGAAATAATGAATACACAGGTAAGCGCTGACGGCGGAAACCACCACGCCAATCACGATCGGCGTCCAATGGACTGCCTCCCCGATACCGAGCAGTTTGTTACCCTCATAACCGGCAGCCATGCCTATGGCGGGAATCGACAGCAGAAACGAGAAGCGCGCCGCCGCCTTGCGATCCAGCCCAACCAGCAGACCTGCGGTAATGGTGATACCCGAACGCGAGGTTCCGGGGATCAGCGCCAGCACCTGGGAAAAAGCAATCAGCGCAATTCGCCCGGCGCCAAGCCGGTATTCGCAACGGGTCTGCGCGCCGCGCACATCGGCGTACCAGAGCAATGCACCGAACAGAATGGTGGTAGAGGCGATAATCAGCGGCGACCGCAGGTAAGTCTCGATAACATCGTGCAGCAACAATCCGGTCAACCCGAGCGGAATCGTTCCGAGCAACACCGCCCAGGCCAGCCGCGCCTCGTCATCCGCTTCACGCGGCGCCGCCAGCGATCGAAACCAGGAGGCCGACATGGCCAGCAGTTCGGTGCGGAAGTACAGCACCACGGCAGTCAAGGTGCCAAAGTGCACCGCGACATCGAAGGCCAGACCCTGGTCGGGCCAGTCGGCCAGCACCGGCACCAGAATCAGATGCGCGGAGCTGGAAATAGGCAGGAATTCCGTCAGCCCCTGTACAACGGCGAGGATGATTGCGTGAAGAGGATCCATTTAAACGTTATCTTTCTGGATTGGATAAAGCCGCGTATTCTACCTCAGCTCCTCACAACCTGCTGCGCAAATCCTTTAAAGCAAATCCTCTCGGCGGCTCCAGCACTTCGCGCGTCAGTCCAATCGCCTTGAAGCGATCGCCCATATCACCCGGCAGCAACAGCCGTTTGACTTCATTGCTGCGCTCCAGAAAGCGTCGTGTGTCCGCAGGATCGAGCTCCGCAAGAAGCTGATCAATACCGCAGCCGAGCAGGAACTGCGCCTGGCTGGTAAAGCCGCGCAGCTGCATACCCTGTGCATCAACCGCTTCCGCAACGGCGGTGAAATCAACGAACGCGGTAATATCCTGCAGCCCGGGGTAGCGCAGCGGATCCGCGTGCGCCTGGTGACGATAGTGGCACATCAGAGTGCCCATGCTGCGCTGCGGATGGTAGTACTCCGCGCGTCCGTAACCGTAATCGATCAGCAGCAAAAGTCCCTGTTCGATGCAATCGGCGAGGCTGCTCACCAGCGGCTGCAGCGTCGGGCAATATTCCGATTCATACCACGCCGGCCAGTCCTGTTCCCGCGCCAGCCGCAGCACCTGGTCGTACAGTTCAGCATCCGCCGGCTGCGCGCACTCGAGAAGCTGTTCACCGTCATAGCCGACGCCCAGCTCATCGATGGTTCCGGATTGCCAGCGGAAACGCCTGACCGGCAGTGCGTCGGCCAGCTCATTGCCGAACACCACGCCGCGCAGGCCAGGCCGCGGCAATTCGTCCAGCCAGATGACCCGCTCCCGCAGTTGTGCAGGCAAGCGGCTGACCGCCTGTTCCTGGAAACCGCGCATTGCAGCGCTGCGCTCGAGGATATAGTAATACCGGGGCAACTGGTCCAGCTGCTCCAGCTCCAGCAGAATGTCCACCACCAGCGCCCCGCTCCCGGCGCCCAGTTCCAGCACGTCCGCCGGTTGACACTGTGCGAGCACGCTACTGATGCAGCGCGCCAGACACCGACCGAACAGGCTGCCGGACTCCGGCGCCGTTACGAAATCGCCCGCCTCACCGAACGGCATCAGACCACTGCTGTAATAACCGAGGCCGGGTTCGTAAAGTGCGGCGTGCATGAACGCATCGAAGGGCAGACAACCACCCGCCTCTTCAATCCGGCGGCGCAGGATCTCGAGCAGCGCATCGCTGACAGCGCGCGCCTCGGCGGCAGGTTGCGGCAGAGCCGAAGACATACGGTGAAACTAGATGTCCACGGGCCACATGGATTGCGCAGCGGAATCGAAATCGTTCCACATATCCGCAAAACTCCGGCCCGTGAGGGGATGTTTGAAATCACCGGCCATTTCCGCAAGCGGCCGCAAGACAAATGCGTAGGTTTCGATTTCCGGGCGCGGCAGGGTCAGGTCCGGTGAATTCAGCACCAGGTCGTCATACAGCAGCAGGTCCAGGTCGAGTGTGCGGTCGCTGAATTTGCCACCGCTACGCTGGCGGCCGTGCTCATCCTCGATCTGACGCAGAATCCGCGCGATCTGTTGCGGATCCTGCTCGCTATCGAAAGCCACCACCAGATTGTAGAAAGGCTCACCCGCGAAACCGACGGCCACCGTTTCATAGGTCTGCGATTGCTCCAGAACACCGAACTCTTCAGCAAGCCGCTGCAGTGCAGCGTGGACATTATGTTCACGGTCTATATTCGTACCTACGCTGACATAGACCTTGCTCATATTCAGTTCCTTGCCCCGCGCTCGATGATCACACCAACGCCCTGAGCGCCGCGCACCGCACCGCCCTTGTTCAGGGTAAGCCGGATCCAGGGCACCGGGAATTCGTCGCGCACTAGCGCCGCAACGCGTTCCGCAAGCGTCTCGACCAGCTGAAAACTGCTGCCCTCGACAAACGCGATGATACGTTTCGCGACTGATTTGTAATCCAGCGTATCTTCGATCTGATCGCTCGCCGCGGCGCGGGCGATATCAGTCCCCATCTCGAGATCGAGGTGAATCGTCTGCTTGATCGCGCGCTCCCAGTCATAGATACCGATCACTGTGTCGATGCGCAGGTCGCGAATAAAAATGATATCCATACGTTTCCGAAATTCGTCATTACACCAGCACGGCACTATAAACAGAATGTTCTGACCGCTCCACCTAAAACCTCGGCTTGACCGCCTGCCGGTAAAGCATTCCAATAGCGCGCATGATCATTAATGTCCTTCTGCTGCTCGGCGGCTATCTTCTCGGCTCGATATCGTCAGCCATTCTTGTCTGCCGCCTGTTCGGCCTGCCGGATCCGCGCACCGAAGGCTCCGGCAATCCCGGGGCAACCAACGTACTGCGCGTCGGTGGTAAAAAAGCCGCGACTCTGACCCTGGCCGGCGATATGCTGAAGGGACTGATTCCAGTCCTGGTGGCACGCGCGCTCGGTGCCGAACTGGATGTCCAGTCCGGGGTGGCGGTGGCGGCTTTTCTCGGTCACCTGTATCCGGTGTTTTTCGGTTTCAAGGGCGGCAAAGGCGTCGCCACAGCACTGGGCGTATTGCTAGGGCTGCACTGGCCGGTCGGGCTGCTGACTATTGCCACCTGGGTGGGCGTAGCCTACGGACTCAGAATTTCGTCGCTGGCGGCGCTGACTGCAATTCTGGTTACCCCACTCTATATATGGTGGCTGATCCCGGACCCGACCCTGATGCTGGCGATGATTTTCATGGGAACACTGCTGTTCTGGCGCCACCGTTCCAATATCGTGCAGCTGATCAAGGGCACCGAAGGGCACATCCGGCCCCGCGACTAGACCGCAGGCAATTCTTCCAGCGACCAGCGCGGCCGCACTTCCACGGCCAGATCCTGGCGTTGACCGGCCAGCAGCCGGCAGGCTCCCGCATAGGCAATCATGGCGCCATTGTCGCCACAGAATTCCAGCCGCGGGTAAAAGACTTCGGCGCCGAGTTCATCCATCATCTCGCGCAAAGCCTTGCGCAGACTCCGGTTGGCACCGACACCTCCGGCCACCACCAGCCGTTGAATACCTGTCTGCTGCACCGCGCGACGGCACTTGATGACAAAAGTTTCGACCACCGCATCTTCAAAGGCGCGGGCAATATCGGCGCGCGTCTGGTCGTCGCCAGCGCTGTTCTGGAACGTAGTGAGCGCAAAGGTCTTGAGTCCGCTGAAGCTGAAATCCAGCCCCGGCCGGTCGGTCATGGGGCGCGGAAAGCGGAACCGGGTGGAATCCCCCTGTAGCGCAAGCGCCGCCAGCGCCGGGCCGCCGGGGTAATTCAGCCCCAGCAGTTTTGCGGTTTTGTCGAAAGCTTCGCCGGCAGCATCGTCAAGCGTGTCACCCAGAATCCGGTAACTGCCGACGCCATCGACCTGCACCAGCAGCGAATGCCCCCCCGAGACCAGCAATGCGATGAACGGAAATTCCGGAGCCGGATCCTCCAGCATCGGTGCCAGCAGATGGCCTTCCATATGATGGATGCCGATGGCCGGGACGCCCCAGCTCCATGCCAGAGCCCGTCCGATCGCCGCTCCCACCAGCAGCGCACCGACCAGGCCGGGCCCTGCTGTGTAAGCCAGACCGTTGATATCGGAAGCTTTTACACCGGCATCATCAAGTAGTGCCCGGACCAGCGGCAGGGTCTTGCGCACATGATCGCGGGACGCCAGCTCCGGCACCACGCCGCCATATTCGGCGTGCAACGGGATCTGGCTGTGCAGAATGTGCGCCAGCAGACCGCCCGCCGTGTCATACAGCGCGACTGCCGTTTCGTCACATGAGGATTCAAGACCAAGTACCAGCATGGCGCTATGGTACGCCACGGCGGCCGCGACTCAAGCGCACTGGTACTTCTGAGCTATGTTTTACCTCAGCGGTTGTCACTGCTACAATACGCGACCCATTTTTCCAAGATAGAGGAAACGGATTTGCCACAAGTCAAAGTACGCGATAACGAGCCTTTCGAAGTTGCACTGCGCCGATTCAAGCGCTCCTGCGAAAAGGCGGGCGTTCTGTCTGAAGTTCGCCGCCGGGAGTTCTATGAAAAGCCCACTCAGGAACGCAAGCGCAAGCAGGCAGCTGCTGTAAAGCGTCACGCCAAGAAGGTTTCCCGCGATACCACGCGCCGTACCCGTCTGTACTAAGTCCTTTCCGAGCTTCCCATGTCTGTCAAGGATCGCCTTCAACAGGATATGAAGGATGCCATGCGCGGTGGCGACAAGCGCAGGCTGGGCGTAATTCGCCTGATTCTGGCGGCCGTCAAGCAGCGCGAGGTTGATGAGCGCATCGAACTCGACGACGAACAGATGCTGACGGTGCTGGACAAGATGGCAAAGCAGCGCCGTGAATCGATGGACCAGTACGCCCGGGCCGGGCGCGACGACCTGGTTGACCAGGAAAACTTCGAACTCGAAGTCCTGAAAGCCTACCTGCCCGAGCAGTTGAGTGACACCGAGGTCGACACCATGATCGGCGAAGCAATCCAGAACACCGGTGCCGCCAGCATGAAAGATATGGGCAAGGTCATGGGCGAGCTCAGAAGCAAACTGCAGGGACGCGCCGATATGTCCGCAGTCAGCGCCAGAATCAAGGCCCGCCTCGGCGCCTGATCACTGCCACGAACCTCCTACTGCAATACCCTGTTCAATTCGCGCAGCCGCGTTCCCTGGCTGTCAGCCTTGGCTTACCATAGTCGCCATGACCGGTCGCATTCCCCAGAGTTTCATCGATGAACTACTCAACCGCGTGGATATCGTGGAAGTCATCGATGCGCGGGTGCCGCTGAAAAAGTCCGGCCGCGAGTACTCGGCCTGCTGTCCTTTCCATAACGAGAAGACGCCCTCCTTCACAGTCAGTCAGAACAAGCAGTTCTACCACTGTTTCGGATGCGGTGCGCACGGCAGTGCCATCGGCTTTCTGATGGATTATGAACATTTCGAATTTCCCGAAGCCATCGAGGAGCTGGCGCGCGGTGTCGGCCTGGACGTGCCACGGGAGGCCGATAGCGGTGATCATCAGGCGCCGCCTCAGCGCGACAGCCACTATGCAGTGCTGGAACGCGCCGACCGGTTTTACCGCAGCCAGTTGCGCGACGCCGGCAGCGCCGTCGAATACCTGAAGAAGCGCGGTCTCAGCGGCGAGATAGCCGGCCGTTACGGGCTCGGTTACGCGCCCGCCGGCTGGGATGCGCTGACCCGCGAGCTGGGAGGCGACAGGCACACCCAGGAAATCGCAGTGGAACTGGGGCTGCTTGTCCGTCGCGACGACGGTGGTCTGTACGACCGGTTCCGCGATCGCGTCATGTTCCCGATCCGCGATCGGCGCGGCCGCACTATCGGTTTCGGCGGGCGGGTCATGGGCGATGAGAAGCCCAAGTACATGAACAGCCCGGAGAGCCCGGTGTTCCACAAGGGCCAGGAACTGTATGGACTGTTCGAGGCACGCAAGGCCAGTCAGAAACTAGAACGCCTGCTGGTTGTCGAAGGTTACATGGATGTCGTTGCACTGGCGCAGTTCGGAATCAGCAACGCCGTCGCGACTCTGGGCACCGCCACCACCCCCGAGCACCTGGAACGCCTGTTCCGCACCGTCCCCGAAGTAGTGTTCTGCTTTGACGGAGACGCGGCCGGACGGCGGGCCGGCTGGCGGGCGCTGGAACATGCCCTGCCGGTGTTGAAGGACGGGCGCGAGGCGCGTTTTCTGTTCCTGCCAGATGGCGAGGATCCCGACAGCCTGATCCGGCGCATCGGATATCAGGCGTTTCACGAGCAGACTGTCGATTGTGTTCCACTTTCGCAGTTTTTCTATGCAACGCTATCGCAGCAGGTCGATACCCGAAGCGTCGATGGCAGAGCGCACCTGGTCGAACTGGCTCGCCCGCTGCTGCAGAAGTTGCCGGATTCGGTTTTTCGCGACCTGATGCTGAATGAACTGGGCAAGCACAGCGGTCTGCCAGTCGCGCAGTTGACCGCGCGGGTATTCGGAAACGCACCGGCCGCCGCGGCGCCGGCACCCAAACGCCGCCCGGTGTCTTCCGGCCGCAGTCCGGTTCGGGTCGCGATTCGCCTGTTGCTGGAACAACCGGAACTTAGCGGCTGTGTACAGGATCTAAATGCGTTCAGAGATCTCGATATGCCGGGTGTCGATTTATTGACTGAACTGGTTGAAATGTTACGCGAGCACCCTCATTTACACACTGCCGGTATTTTGGAGCACTGGCGCGGCAGGCCCGAGGAACGGCACCTGGCGCAACTGGCGGTAATGCCGCTGGAGGTTTCCGATGGATTGCAGCACGAATTCGAGGGTGCCATTCAGCGTCTGGCTGAACAGCGCGCCGCTCAGAGGATGCAGCAATTGCTCTCGCTGGATCACGGAACTGGCCTCACCGATCCAGAAAAGCAAGAATTAAAACAGCTGTTTGCCGCCCGTCACCCCATGCTGTGACAGAGGCGGCAGACAGATACTGAACTGGCTAATATACGCGGGATAAGCTAATATACCCGTTTGACTTTTTCCAGTGGCAACTGGCTATGCGGAGTAACGTTCAGGTGATGAACCAGGACCAACAGTCACAACTCAAGTTGTTGATCGCGAAAGGCAAGGAACAGGGGTTCCTGACCTATGCGGAGGTCAACGACCATCTGCCCAATGAGATCGTCGATCCCGAACAGATCGAAGACATCATTGGCATGATAAACGACATGGGAATCCAGGTGTACGAGACGGCACCGGATGCCGACTCCCTGTTGTTATCCAATGATACCGTCACCACTGATGAAGATGCCGCTGAAGAAGCTGCTGCCGCACTGGCGACAGTCGACAGCGAGTTCGGCCGCACCACTGACCCGGTCCGCATGTACATGCGTGAAATGGGTACCGTGGAGCTGCTTACCCGGGAAGGCGAAATCGAAATCGCCAAACGCATCGAAGACGGCCTTGGACAGGTCTACTCGGCGCTGGCCAGCTTTCCCTCGACCTCGATACTGCTGCTTCAGGAATACGAAAAATCCCTGGTCGGCGAAGCGCGCCTGGCGGATCTGTTCAGCGGCTTTATTGACCCGAATGCAATTGACGAACCGATACCGACACCTGCCGCCGTGCAGTCATCCGCTGCCAGTACCGACAGCAGCTCGGACGATGATGATGACAGCGCGGCCGTAATCGACACCGGACCTGATCCGGAAGAAACACGCCTGTTCTTCGCTGAACTGAAAGATCTGCATGAAAAGCTGCAAGCCGCACTGACCGGCAAGGGCAAGGGTGGTTCACGCAGTAAAATGCGCGACCCGATCGTCGAGCATCTCAAGAAACTGAAGCTCGCCCCGCGCATGGTCGAGGCGCTGACCAATAACCTGCGTCATACCGTGCAACGCATTCGTACCCACGAGCGCGTGATCATGCGTATCTGTGTGCACAACGCCCAGATGCCGCGCAAGGATTTCATCACCTCGTTCCCGGATAACGAAACCGACCTGAAGTGGCTGGACAAGCAGATCAAGGGCGGACACAAGTATTCGCCGGTGCTGGAACAGCACAAGGACGAGATTCAGCGCGCCCAGAACAAGCTGGTCGCCATCCAGAATGAATCCAATCTCAGCATCAGCGAGATCAAGGACATCAACCGGCGCATGTCGATCGGCGAAGCCAAGGCCCGCCGCGCCAAGAAGGAAATGGTCGAGGCCAACCTGCGCCTGGTTATTTCCATCGCCAAGAAGTACACCAACCGCGGATTGCAGTTTCTCGACCTGATTCAGGAAGGCAACATCGGCCTGATGAAAGCGGTCGACAAATTCGAATATCGCCGCGGTTACAAGTTTTCGACCTATGCAACCTGGTGGATTCGCCAGGCCATTACCCGCTCGATCGCCGATCAGGCGCGCACCATCCGAATCCCGGTGCACATGATCGAGACCATCAACAAGCTGAACCGTATCTCACGGCAGATGCTGCAGGAAATGGGTCGCGAACCGACACCGGAAGAACTGGCCGAGCGTATGGACATGCCGGAAGACAAGGTGCGTAAGGTGCTCAAGATCGCCAAGGAACCCATCTCCATGGAGACTCCGATTGGTGACGATGAAGATTCGCACCTGGGTGACTTCATCGAAGACACCAGCATCGATTCGCCGGTCGACTCGGCCGCCGGCGCCGGTCTCAAGGAAGCGACCCAGGGCGTGCTCTCCGGCCTCACCCCGCGTGAAGCCAAGGTGCTGCGCATGCGCTTCGGTATCGACATGAATACCGATCACACGCTGGAAGAAGTCGGCAAGCAGTTCGACGTCACCCGCGAGCGCATTCGTCAGATCGAAGCCAAGGCGTTACGCAAACTGCGTCACCCCAGCCGCTCCGAACAGCTGCGCAGTTTCCTGGAAATCGACTAGTCACGCCGGCGCGTCATCTTCTACAGGTGACGCGCCGCTTCCTGCACGGTAAACTCCGCCGGCATTCAGGGCCTGTAGCTCAGTTGGTTAGAGCAGGGGACTCATAATCCCTTGGTCCCAGGTTCGAGTCCTGGCGGGCCCACCATTAAAACAATAGGTTACCGCAGCCCCATGATCGCCGGCCTCGCTGTGTAGACATCATGTAGACGGAATGAACTTTTCGTATCATCAATCGCTAGTCAGCGCTTCGTAATCAGTAGGTCGGAGGTTCGACTCCTCTCAACGGCACCATATAATCAAAGAGTTACCGAAGTCCGCCTTGTGCGGGCTTTTTCGTGTAGACGCTATGTAGACAGATGCTGAAGAGTTATATGTTGCTGATGAATTGTGCTTGTGAAATACCGCCTTATATATTTATGGGTCTACTAGTTTCGAAGTGAGATCTACATGCCTCCAATTGCGATGGTAGTACCACCCAATGCTAGATATTCTCTAATATCAAATACCATGAGGACCTCAGCTAGCTCTTCCACAGTGCAAATAGTTGGGATAGCTACGGATTGCTGTTGATTATCTGCTTGGTCATTAAGATTGACTGTATTTAGCCAATATGGTGGTCGGATCTTGCTGAAAACCGGTAATGGCGAACATGTCACTGGGATTATATGTCGTATGTCAGTCGGTGGTGCTGGGTCAAGTATTGGCCAGTGTTTTACAAGTTTTTCGACAGTACTTCGTGCTCCCACCAGCCGCTGCTTGGTGGAGCGCCAGTCACGTTTTGCGTCGTCACTCTCTAAAGTTAACTTTGTAGGAGACGACTTGGCGTCCACGACAACAAGGGTTGGTCCCTTACAACAGGCAAAGTCCACTTGTGCGATGTCTTGACCGGTTTGTGGGTTAATAAACGGCCGATCAATCATCCATTCATTCCAGCCATGCTGTTCAATGCCAGACTGCCGGAGAGCCGGGCTCTTCCAGCCGGTGTATTCGGCTGATTCCATAGAGCCCGCTGCCAATGCGGGTTGCTGTCACCCAAACGGAAGCAGCAGGGTGTCGGTTGGCCTCCCGGCCGTGATGGGCCGGAAAGTGGCGGTGGTGAGGCAGGATTTCGTGATGGTGGCAGGGCGCACATATGCCCCTTCATCTAGGAAAAGGGCGATCATCGAGCCTGTAAATAATTCTGTGTAACCGCACATTCCATCAGTAATGATCGCTGATGCGATCACCGAACTCGATCATAAAACGATTCAGCGCTGGCTTCCAGTTGCGGATCGGCATAGTCCATTTCTTCGCCGCATTCTGGATCGCCAGATAGACGACCTTCATCGCCGATTCATCGTTGGGGAACAGCTTGCGGCGCTTGGTCGCTTTGCGGATCACGCTGTTCAGCGATTCGATGGCATTGGTCGTGTAGATCGCCTTGCGGATCGCCGGTGGATAATCGAACAGGGTGATGACATGTTCCCAGTGATCGCGCCAGGATTTGGCGATCTGTGGGTACTGCGCATGCCAGGTGTCGGCAAAGTGCTCTAGCTCCTGTCGGGCCTCGGCTTCCGTGGCAGATTGATAGATCCGCTTCAGATCGGCGGTGACCGCCTTATAGTCTTTCCAGGACACGTACTTCAGCGAGTTGCGCACCATGTGCACGATGCACAGCTGGATTTTGGTGTGGGGATATTCGGCTTGAATGGCTTCCGGAAAACCCTTCAGGCCATCGACACAGGCGATGAAGATGTCGTTCAGGCCCCGATTCTTTAGTTCAGTCAGCACCGATAACCAGAACTTTGCCCCCTCCGTCTCGGCCAGCCACAGGCCCAGCAGTTCCTTGTGGCCTTCCAGGTTGATGCCCAGCGCCAGATACATGGACTTGTTCACCACGCGCTTGTTGTGGCGGATCTTCAGCACAATGCAGTCCAGGTAGACGATCGGATACAGGGCATCCAGAGGCCGGTTCTGCCATTCCAGCACCTGGTCCAGAACACGCTCGGTAACCTTCGATACCAGCTGGGCTGAGACGTCGGCGTCGTACATCTCCTTGAACGCCTCGACGATGTCGCGGGTGCTCAGCCCCTTGGCATACAGCGCCAGGATCTGATCGTCCATTCGGGTCAGTCGCGTCTGGCCCTTGCGCACGAAATGCGGTTCGAACGAGCCGTTGCGGTCACGGGGCGCATCGATTGCAACGTCGCCGTGCTGGCCCTTCAGGCGTTTAGTGCTGGCTCCGTTGCGGCTGTTGCCCGAGCCCCGACCCGCCGGATCATGCTTCTCATAGCCGAGGTGTTCATCCAGCTCGGCATTCAAGGCCGTCTCGACGGTCAGCTTGACCAGCTGCTGCGTCAGGGTGCCGAGATCTTTTTCGCTTTTTAGATCCTTGGCCAGCTCTGCGGCCAGTGCTTTGAGTTTTTCTTGATTCATCGCTGCGCTCATTATTGCTATCCTCTTCCAAAGGTAAGAAATAATGCGCAGTTACACAATTTAATTTACAGTCTCCGATCATCCTTCTTATACTCTAACTAATGGTGAGTCGAGATTCTTCATGGCAAGCTCACCAAAGTGTTCAGAGACCCAACGGAGGCCTGCTACGATCTCAGCATTAAATTTCATACGCTGGGCGACAAAATCCTGTTCTCTTTGTTCATAACTATATTGAAGCGTCGACGCTTTAGAGTGATTTTGCATCATTCTATTAACATGAACATCTATCTCAGCCTCACCCGCCTCACTACCGAAAAACATTAAACCCGCAGCTACCGATTTGACAGGTGATGACATGAATACCTCACTATTAAGCGATTTCACTCTATCTTTACCAAAAGTTTTCTGCAGGGCTCTCATTTTTTTCATATGCAATACCCAGACATAGGCTGCCGTAGATACGGCATCTAATGTCTGCGGATTCACCGGAACTTTTCTACCTGCGTGCATTTCATCAAGTGTCAACTCAGTCGCCCTGATTTTCACCCATTCCACTCTATGCGGCTGTTTGAGAATAGCCACAAGGAAACGTTCAAGTTCAGAATACATCAATAGACACTTGTTCCGCACATGCTCTTCAAGCAGCCTGTGCATAATATTATTACAGGCATCTGAGGGTTTAATGATGACATTTGACTGACCCTGATATCGCCTTGACAACATTCTGGTTGTCACGCTGAAGATATCGTCAGCAACCTCTATCTTAAGATCGGGTAACAGCTGTGTACCCCTGAACCGGTAAATACTGGCTACTTCCATTAGCACATTCGGCTCACGCAAAACCAGTAGTTGTTTTGCCGCATTCAAACAGCGCGAATACAAGGTAGAGCAGCAAAATGCATTATGGAAGACGTAATGTGTTGTCGCCACCTGCGTTTCTGGTACGCGCACAAGCAGCTCAGCCAGCGACACAATGATCGTTTCATCGTTAAGCTTAATAATGCGATGATCCAGAAAAGGGGAGCGCTCATAACTCTCAGCAGACATATTGCAACAATGCAGATTTCTATTCGGCAGATCAATTTTCTCAGGAAATACCGAAGGCGATACAAAAACCGAAGACAAATCATCCATATTAATAATTCCAATGGACTGCACTGTATATACTCATTAATATTGTGCTCATTATGGTTACGATTGATCAGGACACAACTTCATGCAGCAACAACCGGATATTTCAGCCTATGCAAACACTTTTGCCCAACACGGTGCTTTAACGCTCAGCAACCTGCTGCCAGAGGATCTGGTGAAGGCTCTGCAGGATGATTTCGACAATCTTGACTGGGTGTTGCAAGTCAAGGATTATTCGCAATCTCATCGCCTGGAAGTCCCCGTTAAAGACATCAAAAACCGAAACAATCTTATCGAAGTTTTGTATAGCCACCAACATACCATTGACCTGAACAATCTATTTTACATTCGTCTTGCCGTGGCGTCTGAAGATTTACAAACCGATGCGCTTAATCAGGCCAGTAAATTTTTCAATTCTGACAATTTTATCAATACCTGTAAAAACATTGTAAAAATGCCAGATATCACCCAGACATGGCTTGAGGCCACCTGTTATGATAAGGGCTGTTTCCTCGGTAATCACCGTGACGACCACCACCCGGACAACCGCGTAGCCTTCGTCTACAACCTGTCACGTAATTGGAAGATTGACTGGGGCGGCCTGCTGATGATTGAAAACACACCCGGCCAGCAACCGTTGATAGTTCCTCCCATGACCAATTCACTCAGTATGTTTCGTATACCGGTTAATCATACTGTTACCAGTGTCAGCCAGGCAGCGACAGAACACCGTTACTCTATCACAGGCTGGTTACGGCCCTGAATCAATGGCGAGGGATGAGCGTCCCTCGAAAGATTAAAGCTCAATAACTGCCAAGCATTGGACATCGTGTCAATACGTGATTTAACAGCCTACATAATAAAAAGGAAAACCAACATACAAACATTAAACATGTAGTGGCAGAGTTAATTTGGCCACCTGATTATGGGTTGATATTATCACTCTCAACCAAAACAGGTGAAAAAATGACGAAGACAAGAAAAACATTCAGCTCGGAATTCCGGCTGGAAGCGGCAGGACTGGTGGTCGACCAGGGCTACACGATTAAAGCGGCCTGTGAAGCGATGGGCGTCAGCAAATCATCGATGGAGAATTGGATACGCCAGCTGCGCCAGGAACGACGTGGTCAAACGCCGAAGGCAAACGCGATGACGCCGGATCAGCGCCGCATTCAGCAACTGGAAAAGCAGCTGCGCCGAGTGGAGATGGAGAAAGAAATTCTAAAAAAGGCTACGGCTCTCTTGATGTCGGACTCGTTGAGCAGTTCACGATAATCCAGCGACTTCAAGAGAGGTATCCGGTGAATAGACTCTGCCAACTGTTTGATGTTCACCGTAGCAGTTACCGGGCCTGGCACGACAGGCCAAAGACGCTTTCACCTGAGGAGCACCGGCTGCGGGAACGCGTGAAAGCCGCACACACACTCAGCAACGGATCGGCTGGGGCTAGAACCATTGCAAGATTGGTAACGGCAGAAGGCATTGCGTTAAGCCGCTATCGCGCTGGGCGGCGCATGCAGGCACTGGGGCTGGTGAGCAGCCAACAGCCGAAGTATCGCTATAAGAAAGCGGATCAACCGCACATCGGTGTGCCGAACCGGCTGGATCGCCAGTTCGATGTTGATGCACCGAACAAAGTCTGGACTGGCGATATTACCTACGTTTGGACGGGTCGGCGCTGGGCGTATCTGGCAATGGTACTGGATCTGTTTGCGCGGCGACCGGTAGGCTGGGCGTTATCGCTGACACCCAATAGCGAACTGACGAAAAAGGCGCTCACCATGGCCTATGAATCACGCGGCGAACCCAAGGGTGTGCTGTTTCATTCCGACCAGGGTTGCCAGTACACCAGCCTGGTCTTTCGCCAGCAACTGTGGCGTTATCAGAGGGTGCAGAGTCTGAGTCGACGCGGCAACTGCTGGGATAACAGCCCGATGGAGCGGTTCTTCAGGGGCCTGAAAACAGAATGGATCCCGGAGGTCGGCTATGCGTCATTCGAGGAAGCGAAATACCGGATCACGCAGTATAC